>CAXRBW010000114.1:0-6928 GCA_964228775.1 Pyrinomonadaceae bacterium
GGCTGGGTCGGCAGATTTGAAAGCACTCCCGCCGATGATCGCCTCACCATCAGGCCCCATGTACCTGAGATCAAAGTCATTTCCGCGGTGACCAAGGTGGCACGGTCTCCCGCTCGGATAAACACAAGGTCCCCCGCTTGAGGTGTTGCCATTTGTGAACACCAATTTCGAATCCTCGGGAAACTTTTCTCGATATCTAATTCCGATATTGAACAGAGCAGTAGCAGCATCGGATGAAAGAAACGTCTCAGGGATATTCTGGGACCGAGCGACCGAGGATACTCTTGAGTCATGGTGCGCAAGAAGGGTTTCCATGTCTATCTGTCCAAAATTATTTACGCGATAACTGGTGATATCCGCCGCGCCAATAGAACCATAGATCCGTACCGACGGACCCGCGTTGAACGCCACCGCTGTCCAACATTCGCGCCCGCGGCTGCATGAATCGACCCAGACATATGGATTTTTGAAACGGTCACCAGCGGTGTTCTTGGTCCATAATTCGCCGGACGGATCTATGACCCGCAACGGGTTGTTGAGAGCATATGTGTATCGGTTGAAAGACTGCGGAACCATTGGTAGCCCGCTGGAGAGCAACGGGTCGACACTCATGAATCGGCCGAATCGGGGTTGGTAGTATCTACTTCCACTGAAATCCAAACCGGTTTCGTAATCGCGCAGATAACCCGTGAATCGCTTTTGGGTGCCCACTGATTTCAGGCTCGATCTAATCAGCTCTCCTCCGAATGAAAGGTAATCTGATCGCATGGTGATCCGCCCGGCCGAATCAGTCATCATGCGAGCACTTCCAAGCTGGTCCAAAGTGACGAACGACATGCTGGACGCAGGCGGAGTCGTTCCATATTCCGCAATCAGCCTTTCGTCGGGAGCGTAGACGTAAAGTGTTTTACTGATGGCTTTCTTTTCGCTGAAGATGGTTTTAGAGACCCGACGGCCTTGTGCGTCGTAGAGATATTTCGCGACGGGATTTCCGAGACGGTCATTTACCTGCACCAATCGATTTGACGCGTCATAGGAATACGATTTCAATTCGGCATCTCGGATAAGATTGCCGGCAGCGTCATAGATGTAATCAGGATATCGGTCGCCGTCTTGATTGACCTCCAATCGGTTCGTGGTCGGCGAGTAAAATGGATTGAACAGTTTGCGGTCTACAGGACAGACTGACGGACGTCCATTTAGCAGGCAGTTTTTGGGTATCGTTGTCGAAAGCGATTCATTAAACCTCCGGTTCCCCCACCTGTCATACAAAAACGCTTCTGCCCACTGAGGCGTCGTTGCAATAGTCTCAGCGGCAAGAGTCAGTCTGTCGAGTGAATCGTATGTGTATCGTCGTGAGGCACGCTGTGCGATGTGCGGCAGACTGTATGACTCGCCGATTAGGTTGTCCGACAGGTCGTAAAGTAACTCAGAAACGAACAATGGTGCGCACTGAGTCTTTCCAACGGTCAGCTTCGTAAGATTTCCCGCTGAGTCATAGGAACCCATTTCAGCGAGACCGTTGCCGTTCATATACCGGCGAAGTTCTCCTGCGGGTCCGTAATTGAATTGACCTGCCATCAACTTCCATCCCTCTTTTGGGAGTCTGGAGAATACATTCGTAACCTCTTCGGTGTTTGAATATTCGGTCCTCACGGTCCTTCCAGAAGGGTAGATTTGCTCGATTAGATTTCCAGCAAGGTCATATCGATAGGAGGCCTGGGACGGTACGCTGTCAACCGTCACGATATTGGAGGTGACGCGTCCCATCGCATCGTAAGCGGTTATTCTCTCGTCAGATACAGCAGAATTGATTCTCGTCAATTTTCCTCGGGAGAATCGGACTCGGTAGTCATCATAGGAAAAATATTCGGGCGGCGAAGGAACATATGAGGACTCTGACGCGACCGAAGAATAAGTCCGATGGACGGGCCGATTGAGCGCGTCATAAACCGTGACTGTGGAAACGCCTCTCGCGTCCGTCGACTTCACGAGATTGTTGTTCTGATCATAGGTGTTGGTGGTGGTGCCGCTCTCGGGAAGAGTTACTGATGCTACTCGCCCTAACGAGTCATTGACGAAAATACGTCTTTGAGCACCTTGGCGAACCTCCCTCAGACCCTTGTTTGCGTCGTAGAAGAATAGGGTTCGATCGCCCTTGAAGCTTCGAAATCCATCAAGGTCTACGGTCGCCTCTCCGCTTTCAGTCACATCCCACATTTCTGCGGGTTGCCCTTGCGGGTTACGCACCAGAACCTTGGTCCTGTCTGAGGCATCGGTGATGACTTCCCAATTGACGTATGAATAGGAGGTTGTCGTACCTTTTACGTTCTTATTACCGCCGAACGGAAACGGCATCTCGGCACCTTCGAATCGTTTTTCAATTTTTTTGTGTCCGTTTTGTGAGACCTCATTCAATACCCAACCACTCGGGGATTCATCCGATGATGAATAACCACCTTGTTTGAACGCATTGGAGGTGAGTGAATAATGCGTTCCGCCAACACGCATGTAGCGAAATTGGGTCGTCCTTCGTTCGGGTGCAGAACTGAACACTCCGCTTGAGACTACCTTTGATTGCTCACTGAGGACTCTGCGACCGAGCTGATCAAATAATTCGGAGGAAACCCTCATGCCGTCTGAGGCATTTCTCAGATCACTTCTGGTCTCTATCTTTCTTGTTACCGAATCATATCGGGTCGAAACATGTCTTTCATCCGGGGTGTTCTGTGCCTCCACCCGCAGAGTCTCTCTGCCAAGTGGGTCAAACTGTCGGCTTGTCACTATGTTCTCTTCAGATGAGTTGCCTAAGAGGGTCTCACTTATCACCGATGCGGTACTTAAGTCGTATTCGAATTCTCGCGAGAGCTCTACCGAGGTCCGAGAAGCGCTCGTGATGCGAGTCGGATATAAATTCGGCACACCCTCAACCTCACGATAGACATACTCGGTGACAAATCCGCGTCCATCAGTTTTTGAAGTCACATTGCCGAAACCATCATAGGTGGCTGAATCGACAATCGCGTTCGAGAAATCCAGTTTGTCAGACCCGAACACACCTGGACGTAGAGTGCCGGCTGCTGAATTCCAACGCTTGGTCTGAATTAGATTGCCTGTAGTGTATGGATTGTCGTAACGGAATTCGGTACGTGCGACGGCTTGCCCTGCGCCGTCGACGACTTCGCTTATCAGAATCCGATTTCGTAGACGAGTAGTGAAGTTGTCGGAATGAGGCGCGGGCAGATTCTTCTGACACCTCGATTGTGTGACGCCTGGAGGCAGTGCGACCGGCCTACCTTCAATTCTTTCGATTGCTGAATAGTCAAAGAACGGCGTTTCACATCGTTCCAAGAGGTTTCCTTCACCGTCCTCGACACTTTTCACCGCATAAGACTTGACAGGTATGCCCCTCGCATTCGGCAGCGAAGAAATTTCTGCCGCGACGTAGCCACTCTCACAGCCTTCAGTCCAGATGAGTTCATCGAGTTTTCCGTCGGGGTATCTTATGTACAGACTCCTTCCTGCCTGGCAATCCGAGGAATCTTGCCTGACAAAACCATACTCAGTTAGACCACCGTCAGGAGCGACAACCTGAGACGTACCGTCACCTATGCGAAAGATCTGCGACTCACGGATTTCTTTCCTGTCGACATCAGAGCCTTCGTTGATGACTGAGGTCCTGCTGGTTATCGAGTTTGAAACTATCTCAGCTGAGTTGATCGGGGTGGTCGAGTCGAGTTGGTATCGATACTCAAGGCGGGCACCAGAAGGTAGAGTCATCGCACTAAGCTCGCCCCAGCCAGATGGAGATGGTGAATTTTCTGCGCTGTATTCAAATCGATAGGCTAGTGGTCCAAGCTGTGTCGGCATCCTTATTTCCGACACGACCATGGCGTTCGCAGAGAGTGGCTGGCTGCGGAGTGAGAGTGGTGCATTGAGTGTTCCGCCTGGCACAGCATTGTAGATTCTTTCAAATGAGTTTGTTCTCCATTCGATTTGGGTCTCTATCCGCTCATGTGCGAATCCAAACGTGATCACTGACTGACCATATGGAGTGGTCTTGACGATGGTTTTTCTTCCAACTGCATCCTCGACGACGAATGAGGACTGCTCCTCAAACATCATCTGTCTCAAGGTCGTCATGTTCCCATTCCTGTCTGTAATGCGCTGATGCAATGCAGAGGGTTCGGTGGAGAGATTTTCGACAAGACGTCCGTCGGGAAAATACATCGCCCAACGATTCGCGAGGCCAGAGGGAGATCGATGGATTACAAGATTGATTCTCGAACCATCAGTCGAACGGTAATACATTTCTTCACTGGCGTTCATCGTCGTCATCAATCGGCACGACCCCGAGCCCTCTCCGACCGTCGAATAAGCCCAGCTCAATCGTTCGCCGTTGGGCGTCACGTTAAAAAAGCCATCTGAGAAAAGGGACTCGTATCCGACTGGAACAAATTCATGCTCCGAACCGTCGGGAAAAACCATCGACGTCTTGAAAAGATAGGCATTCTTTTGCATATCTCGTTGGCCATTGCATGGCACCGCAGGCTCAGTATCAGCGCGGCTTTCAGTCTCAAGACGGTAGGCGAGTCCGAGCGACCAACCTCCTCGTTTCGAGGCAACGAGCAGATCGGCCGCGTAAGCAGTTGAGCCATCCTCGCCTTCGGAGCCATCTGTACGGATCTCGCGGCGCAGATTCCAAAGCTTACTGTTGTAGTTCAGATAGACGGAGAAATCTGGTGAGTCGCCACGGCCCTTCGGGAGGGAAGCTATCGGGATGCTGATGAAAAGATTGCCGTTTGTAAGGTTGATTTTATCTAGTCCTGATTCGGCAAATGGAATTCGAAGTCGATCGCCCCTGTCGGGGGTACGTACCTGTCCAGAGATAGAAGGCGCAAAACTCGCAATGTTCAAAGTCAAAAAGACGAGGAAAGAAAAAAGAAACGAGAGGCTCAATGTTTGAGGCATGAAAAGCGACATATTGGGCGGGAATGGTCCATGCCCAAATAAGTCCTGAATTTGTTTATATTTCGGTCGCTGAATGCAACCAGGAGTCGTAGCGACCGGACGGTCCGCCAAGGAGAGAAGCGGAGACTAACATCTCACCGAAGGAAGGTCAATGAATTTTTGTTAAAAAGATACAACTCGGCGATTCATCGTCTGACGCTAAACAAGATTAGTTCTAGAGTCGCGATGAGTTTTTTCGCAGTTTTGCTGAGGGAGGGTCACCGCAGCAGAACAGTCTATTCAGTACTGTCAGAGAGGCAGTGTTATGCTCACCCACCTACATCAGGATTGGACTTTAATTTTTTTCTTTTTTGATACTGCTTCGTTGGTAAGAGTTACGATGCTTTTATAGTCGACGCTAGAATCCCGCTTCATTGAATTCACATCTAAGCCCGAATAGTTATTCCTTATTTCCACCATTAGAAAACTTCGACGAGTCGAGTGGCTGTCATGACTTGAGTAGAAGAAATTAGTCGGTGAGTCCCCAAGCGTATTCGCCATAACCTTCCAAACCTTCGGTGCTTCCCTTGGATCGTATCCTGATGCCACTAGATATTCGAGGCCAATGCGGTCCGCCTGGTTCTCCAACCTCCTTGAATAGCCATTGACCATTGCATTAATTGTGAGGTTCAAGATGTCTGAAACCCCGCCCCAACCAAATGCAGATGCTGCTATCGCTCCAATTTGCAGTGCTGTCCTCTTTCCTTTGTCTTTGTTAATGGCGCGCCAACTATGTTCTTGGGTCGAATGAGCCATTTCGTGGCTCAACACGGCGGCTAACTGAGCTTCATTTTCCAATAGAGTAATCATGCCCGAATGGACCACAATTGTGCCATTGGCCAGGGCGAATGCGTTCGGCTCTTTGTTGATTACTACAAAGAAGCGGAAATTTATTTTAGAAGGGTCTGAGATTGGCAGATTTTTTTGAAAAGCGGGAATGAGTTTATTCCCCAAATTGGTTACATAATCTTGAACTGCTTGATTGGGCAAGAGCTTATATTTTCCAAGTTTGTTGATTTTAAGCTCCCCTGGTTTTCCTGACGAATAATCTGAAGCCTTGACACTTAGACTTAGAGACTTCCAGAAACTTAATTCACCCTTCTCTAGTTCATTTCTTCTGAAAATAATTTGCTCTGCATTAACAACTCCTCCCAAATCTTCACGGCCCTCATAGGTCATGTACATACCCGGTTTTATCTGTGAGATATCTCGCAGAGGCTCAGTTTCAGAAACTTCATCGCCGTTTGGAGCGATTCCGTCGACCTTGGTTTCTGGGGAGGTCTGTGTCGTGGCGTTTGCATCTTTGGATTCTTTCTTCTTAGAAGCTAATTCTTTGGCTGCTTTTTCCTGACCTTTTTTCTCTTCCTTTGTCATTTCAAAGAGCACTTTGGTAGCGGTGGGGTCCAGCCTTATTCTTCTGCCATCGGCCTTCAGAATTCCGCTCCAACCGTTCCCAACTCGCTGAATTCCAATCGGGGCCGCATTCAGAACAGACGTGTTCTGGAGTTTTCGAAACTGATCCAAATCTACTGTGATCTTTTTAGCTTTCAACTCGCCCGTTTCAGGATTGATCATTCCTTGGACCTCAATTTCAGTGCCAATTCTGATGTCCTCTAGGTTGAATGAAACATCGGTTCCCTGATTCTCAAATTCAAGGACAAACTCTTGGTCCTTCATTATTTTATAGTCCTCAATCTCAAAAGAGTTTGGGGACAAAATGTTGGTGACATATCCGTGAATCTTAATCTTCTTTTGAGGTCCCGCACTTGTTGCCGTTATCGGAAACATGTTGAGCAGGAGTGTGGAGGTTATCACGTATGAGATGAGGTTAGAGATTTTCATAAGTTTTGCTTCAGGGTGAAATCGGTGAAGGGTAGCTCAAAATGGAGATTAAAGCAATGAACAACATAGAGCAAAA
>CAXRBW010000115.1:0-7174 GCA_964228775.1 Pyrinomonadaceae bacterium
ATCAGATGAACCGCGGTGGCCTGTTTTCCAAGCTTGCAGGAAAAGCGATGGGTGGCATGGCTGGCGGTTTAGGTGGTTTGATCGGCGGTGGTATGCCGGGAATCGGTGGTCCAATCGGGGCTGCTCCGACCAGCGACAATCTGTCGAAGAGATTGAAAAAAAAGAAACGTCACAAGAAGCAGTGACACGGTGCACGTCACACGTGACACGGAAAAGTTTTCCTTGTCGCAAGTCAGTCGTCATCTGTCACCATTCCTCTGCTGACGAAGAAGAGAAAACAATTATGTTAGCAATTAGCCTTATGAGAATCGGCGCGAAGAAGCAACCCTTCTATCGTGTCGTCGTGAAAGAAAAGCGCTCCAAGCGTGACGGCAAGTACCTCGAGAATTTGGGTACCTACAATCCGATGACCAATCCCGCTGAGGTGAAATTAAACCTCGAGCGTATTCAGTATTGGATTTCAGTGGGTGCGCAGCCGACCGAGACTGTCGCGAGCCTCATCAAGCACAGCTCAGCTGTCGCAGCCTGAGGGATCGCGGGTCGAGGTTCCGTCTCCGAGCACCGTCATCAATGAGATGAAAGCAGCTGTCGAGAATATGGTTAAGGGATTGGTCGCCAATCCCGATGCCGTCGAAATCATCGAATCAACGGACGGAAAAAACGTCAGGTTCGAAGTCCGTGTGGCCGAGGGCGACGTGGGAAGGCTGATTGGACGTGAGGGTCGGACGGTAAAAGCGATAAGAAGTATTCTTTTCGCAGCCGGCCAAAAACAGGGGAAGCGTTACCATCTCGACATTCTCGATTGAGCTGAGAGCGATTAACAGATGAGCGAAGAATTGGTCGCCATCGCGAAAGTGGCAAAGCCGAGAGGTTTGAAGGGCGAAGTCGTCGCAGATCTGCTGACAGACTTTCCTGAAAGATTCGAAAACACGGAAAGTGTCCGTGCACTGTTTGCCGATGGGCAAAGCAGAGATTTGAAAATAGAAGAATTCTGGTTTCAGAAAGACCGCATCGTGCTCAAATTTTCGGGTATCGATTCCGTTGAGGCCGCTGATCTCCTGCGCGATGCAGAGCTATGTGTGGGAGAAGACGAATTAGTCGAACTCGCAACGGACGAGTACTTCGATTGGCAATTGGAAGGGTGCG
This sequence comes from Pyrinomonadaceae bacterium, assembly GCA_964228775.1. Classification (GTDB taxonomy): domain Bacteria; phylum Acidobacteriota; class Blastocatellia; order Pyrinomonadales; family Pyrinomonadaceae; genus CAXRBW01. Next base: position 1,147 of record CAXRBW010000115.1, read on the forward strand.
AGGTCCGAACCGCCGAAGGACAATTAATCGGAGCGGTTGATGGAATCATGCGGACCGGCGGCGTGCCGAATCTGATGGTCAGTGGTTCGGGAAAGGAGCTCCTGATTCCTTTCGCCGCCACCATCTGCATCGCAGTCGATATCACGGCGAAGACGATAACCGTCGATGTTCCCGAAGGACTGTTGGAATTCTGATAATTGAAAGTTTTTATTGTTTCGAAGGCTTCAAATGAAAATTGATGTTCTGACAATTTTCCCGGAGTTCTTCAAAGAGGTCTTTGATTTTGGAATCATCCGCCGTGCCCGTAAGGCAGGAATCGTGGAGATAAATATCCATGACATCCGTCACTTTGCGCTCGACAAGCACAAGATGACTGATGACCGTCCATTCGGAGGCGGTGACGGCATGGTGATGAAGCCAGAGCCGATTTTCGCCGCCGTGGAGAAAATCCTTGGGACTGTCGATAAGGCGAATTATCCGCCCGGCGTCAGGGTGATCTTGCTTTCGCCGCAAGGGGCCCGGCTGAACCAAGTGGTTGCCGAGTCAATTGCCCACGAAGCAGATCATGCAATCGTCATCTGCGGAAGATACGAAGGTATCGACGAAAGGGTGAACGAGGCGCTTGTCACTGATGAGGTGTCGATTGGTGACTATGTTCTGTCTGGGGGCGAACCTGCAGCGACAGTGTTAGTGGATGCAATCGTGAGATTGCTACCAAATGCACTCGGCAATGAAACATCGGCAGTGAATGATTCTTTTTCGAGTGGGATGCTTGATTATCCCCACTACACGAGACCAGCGGAATTCCGCGGAATGCCAGTACCCGAGGTGCTGCTGAGCGGAGACCACGCAAAGATTGAGGAATGGCGAAAGGCCAAGGCGCTCGAGAAGACGCTGAAAAACAGAAAAGATCTTTTAGATACAGACAAGGAGTAAATCGCGGCATGTGAGAGGCGAGAGCCTGCTGACCTCTGACCACGTAACATTAATATGAATACTTTAGATAGCATCGAGAAAACACAGCTCAAGGAAAATATTCCTTCGTTTCAGCCCGGCGACACGCTTCGTGTCCAGGTTCGCATCAAGGAAGGAAACAAGGAACGCCTCCAGGCTTTTGAAGGAATCTGCATAGCAAGAAAGCACGGTGGGGCCCGCGAGACCATCACTGTTCGTAAGGTCAGCTTTGGGATTGGCGTTGAAAGAATATTTCCACTTCATGCGACTGTGGTAGATAGCATCCAGGTAATTCGTCGTGGCCGTGTGCGCCGCGCGAAGCTATATTACCTCCGAGATCTGAAGGGTAAAGCGGCTCGAATCACAGAGCGCGACGACCGTCAGAAAGAAGCGGCGAAATCGTAATTAGAAGCATTTGAAGATTGGACCGGCGGTCCGCAGGAACACCCGAAGCGATGAAGGAAAATTCGTTTTCCGACAATGATGAAATCGCTCAAGAAGGTAGGTCCTCGGCCGCCGTTTCACGTTTGAAGGCCGGCACCGAATTCGAAGACCTGGTCCGCGCTGAAGGTTTTCATCTGATTGCTGGAGTTGATGAGGTCGGCCGGGGATGTCTGGCAGGACCAGTGGTCGCCGCCGCATGCATTTTAGATCTCAATAAGCCCCTACCCGAAGGTTTGAATGATTCGAAGCAGCTTTCTGAAAAAAAGCGGAACGCATTCGAAGAAGCGATCAAAGAAAATGCAATAGCCTTTGCAATCGGCGAGGTGGATGCTGAAGAAGTCGACCGCATAAACATCCTCCAAGCCACGAAGAAGGCCATGAAAATCGCAATCTCCTCACTGAATCCGCAGCCAGAATATCTCTTAATTGATGCCCTTACTCTCGACCTTTCGATTCCCCAAAAAGGAATCATCAAAGGTGATTCCATCTCGGTCAGCATCGCGGCCGCCTCCATAATTGCCAAGAATCATCGTGACCGTCTTATGAGGGAGATGGACCTGATTTTTCCCGAATACGGATTTGCCGGACATGTCGGTTACGGCAGTAAACAACATCTCGAGGCCCTCAGAATTCACGGTCCCTGCAAGATCCACCGCAAATCATTTCGAGGGGTTTTACCTGAGACGAACCTTTTCACGAAATAATCTCTTGCCCGCCCGGTGTGGACATCCTTAAGATTTCAAACGGAATCGAAATTCACCGATAATATTGGCTATGACCTAGGTCAAGCATGTTATCCTTCTTTCGATTTGAGTCGCGTTTAGTGTCCTGAATATGAGAAACAAAATTTCAATCCTAGTTCTAGCAATCTCATTAGTCATCGCATTCACGGAGGTGAGTGCACAGACGACCACATTCAGTGATGTGAACGCACCCTACACATTCGATCTTCCAAATGGCTCGTGGAGACTCACCGCCCGCCCATCTGAAATGAACACGAATGTCGAGTATGTTTTTATTGAAAGACAGAGTGGACATTTGGAAATCAGAAAACTCGGTACGCGATCGGGAATGAAGATTGCGGATGTCATCGCTGAAGAAGAAGAGAAACTCAAATTTCTTCAGGGATATGTCGCTGGCAAGCAGGAATCTTTCGCAGGCAATTTTCGTGGAATGGTATTCAACTACGAGTTCGTGCGATCAGGTCGTAACATGAGCGGCAGATTCTATTTTCTTGCGACCGGCCCCGATAGTTTCTACGTGCTCCGTTTCACCGGTCTGACCGATTCACTTCGGACAATCCGCAACCAGACCGACTCCATCGCACGCACTTTTGAACTGAAAAAGTAAGCCGCAGGCCTCTTTCACACCTGCCGTTATCTGGCGACAACCCTTACTTTTGCACCGGAAGGAAGGACATATCCGGCGTTAGACCGTCGGATTATTTCAGATATCGTACCTTCGTGATCGAGCTTTGTAATGCCGACCCTCCGCAGTTCATTCTCGCCCATGGCACAGAGTGCGGACACATTGAATCGTCGTGTCTTTTCAAAAAGACTCCAGGCGGTCTGACCATTAACTTCATAATTGCTGCAGAGTGTTTGTGCTAAATCTTGAGGTGATGGGTAATCGAACCACTTCAGAAAATCAGCCCTTCCGAAACCATCTCTACATTCCGCGAGTAGAATGATTTGTCCCCCGTCTTCACAAACTGCCGCAGCGGTTTCAATCGCCTTGTGGGCTTGAATCATATTGATGTCGTGGGGAAATCCTCCACATGAGACGATGATGAGGTCTCGCCGTTCTTCAACCGTGACAGTGTGCGACGCTGCGTAACGCGAACACGCCTCCTCGTGCGCTGCAATCCAATGCCCACAAACAAGGTCCACGATTTCACCAGCTTCGTTAACGATTGAATTCACGGTGAAGTCTGGCGGTCTGACGCTGACTGCTTCAATAAAGGCTTCATGAACCAAGTTGCCGCCGAGTAATCCCACACCAACGCCGGACCTTCGGCCGAAAGTTTCACAATCAAAAGCGAGTTTGTGGGTCGCCTCAATCGTCTTTTCGGATGCGAGACCGGGACAGATGAGTTTTCTTCCCCCAGTAAAGCCTGCGAAGTAATGGAATGTGACACCGCCCACCGCAATCAGTTTGTCGCATTCCGTAATTTTCGAATTGAGTTCTATCGGCAGTCCATCCGCCGTCTCTCCGAAACTTTTGAACTTCGCCGATTCAAGGCCTGCAACCGACATCAGATCCCGTGCCTCGTGCTGGAAGATATTCAGTCTCTGAACGATGAATGGAGTCAACAATGCGGACAACTCATCATCGGACATCCTTCGATGTATACCGTTCGCAACGAGGATTGAAATCTTGTCTGGAGTAGTCCCGTTCGCAATCAACCGGCGCACGATCAGATTGACGATTTGTCCTGCTCCGGTACTCCGTGTTCCATCCGGTACGACTAGCAGAACCTTATCTTCTACCCGAACGATGTCCTCCAATGCTTCGGACATGATTGGAGCATCTAGTTTTTCCCCGATTTCGACATCGGACAGGGTCCGAGATTCAGTTTGGGATGTGATTATCCGAAATCTTTCCGTAGGCACGGAAATCGATAACTCGTCTGAACCGTACCGCAATCCAAAAATAGTGTGAGATGCACTTTCAGTTGCCACTGGTATTTTCGTGACCGTGACCTGCCTCGCATATTTGTCCGAAATGTTGCTCGAATTCATCGGACTCGGTCTGTATGGTCAGGTGATCAATTCCAAATCTGTCATGAAGAATCGTCCTCACATTCTTTAGGACATCATGACCTGAGACCTCATTTGAATGTCGGACATGGACCGAGAGCGCGTCCACTCCGGAAGCGATAGTCCAGACATGCAGGTCATGGATGCCGACAACTCCATGGGAGGCGGAGATAGCTTCTTCGACAGCTGCTAGATTGATGTGCGAGGGGGTTCCTTCGAGTAGAACATGAACGGCCTCTTTGATGATGTTCCAGGAGCCGTAAATGATGATGATCGAAATGATGACGCTCGAGACGGCATCCGCCCAGAACCAGCCATAGAAAAATATTGCCAATCCCGCGGTGATTGCAGCGATGGAACCGAGGGCATCACCCATGACATGTAGCCACGCCGATCTCATGTTCAAATCGGTCTTCTTTCCTCCGCTAAGAAGAAAAGCACAGCACATGTTGACCAGTAGTCCTCCAAACGCCACCAAGGTCATTTGAAATCCTTCGACTTTTTCCGCAGACTGCAGCCTTTTGAAGGCCTCTATGATTACGAAGATTGAAATCAGTGCGAGAGCGATTCCGTTAATGAACGCCGCCAATATTTCAAGCCGATAGTAACCATAGGTCTTTTCGGCGGTCGCCGGTCTTGCACCAAACCAGATTGCAGTAAGAGTCAGAGTCAATGCGGCTACATCTGTGAGCATGTGCCCAGCATCAGCGAGCAGTGCGAGTGAGTTTGAAAGATATCCACCGATTACTTCAGTCACCATGTAAGTGGTGGTGAGCAACAGCGATATCTTGAGACGGAAGACGCTTTTCGGGTCACGTCGCTCGCCGCTTGAATGTTTGTGCGCGTTACCCATTTGAATATCTTGGTTTCGAAAAACTATTCGCCACACCAACAGCGCGGCCATCGGATAAACCCTTTAGATTGGACGATTTTCGCAGGGAATCCTCGAACCGACAAGGTTTTCGGGAATGTCTCATAACTTTTACATTTGCCCGCCCTTGTTGGTAGAATCACCGTTTGTTCGGCCAGCCCGAACGCATAGATAGGAAACACACCCAGGAATACCGCAATGATCAAGTTTTTCAGCCGTTTGGAAAGGACACGAAACGTTGTCCTAGTCATCTTCGCCCTTATCATGGTCGCCGCCCTTGTTCTGTGGAACGCAGGTGGAAACCGAGGAGTTACGAGCTTCAGCTTCATAGGTAGCACCGCCGTTGCCGCAAAAGTGGGTGGAGAAAAGATCACCCTAGGCGATATCGCTGCCATCCAGCAGAGTCGCGGTGCGAATTTCCCCGCGAGCTTGATTGTCAATGCCCTGATTGAGTCGAAGATTGTCAAAATCGAGGCAGAGCGCCTCGGACTGACTCCTTCCGATGCCGAAGTCGCCGCGGTCATCAGACTTCTTGCGCGTGATGAAAACGGTCAGGTACTCGACAGTGAGAGATATAAGGAATTCGCCACCGCACAGGCAGGAAGCATTCGTGCTTACGAAGATTCAGTGAGGGACTCAATTGCTCGTGAAAAACTTTTCACCTACATCACTGCGGGCGTCACCGTGTCTGAAGACGAATTGGTCGCTGACTTCAAAAAGAAGAACACCAAATTCGCTCTTTCATATGTTCCAGTCACGCTGACCGACCTTGCCGCCGCAATCAAACCGACGGACGCGGAGCTTCAAGCGTACTTTGATAGGAATAAATCGGTTTATTTCATCAGCGAAACCCAGAAAAAGATTGCATACATCTACACCGATACCGTAAAAGTCGGCCAGAAACTGATCATCAGTGAAGAAGACCTAAGAGCTGCGTACGACAGGATTCCAGCAGACAAGAAAAAGAAAGGTGTTGAAGGCCAAGAAATCGTGCTTCGCA
>CAXRBW010000116.1:0-5658 GCA_964228775.1 Pyrinomonadaceae bacterium
TGAAGTGTCGAGTGGTTCAAACCCTCATTCACACGGTATTCAGCCATCGATCGCCCCTTTTCCAAATGCGAGTATGCCCAACACAACTCGGAGACATGCCCCCAGATGAGTTCAGGGGTTTCGGCAAGCAGGTCGTCGAAAGGATTGCGAGGTATTTCGAAGACCTTGATGAGTATCCCGTGTTGTCGCAGAACACACCGGGTGAACTCTCCGCTGCCCTTCCTGAAAGCCCACCCGAGCAGGGTGAGAACTTTGCTGCCGTACTTGAAGACATCGACCGATTGATAATGCCGGCAGTGACGCATTGGAATCATCCAAATTTTCACGGGTTGTTTTCCACGTCGACTTCATCGGTCGGCGTCTTTGGAGAGATGTTCGCGGCGGCATTCGACATGAAAGCGATGCTGTGGAGGACCTCGCCCGCTTCAACCGAACTCGAACCCAAGGTTCTTGATTGGTTGAGACAGATGATGGGCATGCCCGAATATTTCAAAGGTCTTATTTACGACACCGCATCCATCTCAACGCTTCATGCGTTGGCGATGGCGCGCGAGAGTTTGGATCTACGGATCAGAGAAGATGGGATGAGTGGGAGGCGCGACCTGCCACTACTTCGCATCTACTGCTCGGAACACGCACATTCTTCGGTCGACAAGGCAGTTCTGCTTCTTGGCCTCGGGAAAAGAGCCCTCGTGAAAGTTCCGGTCAATGAAAAGTACGAGATGGATTCTGCCTCACTTGAGGGAGCGATATCAGCTGATGTCGCCGCAGGTCATCGGCCTTGCTGCGTCATCGCAACTCTCGGCACGACATCGACGACAAGCGTCGACAATGTCGAGGCAGTCGGCGAGGTCTGTAGCAGGGCTAAGGTCTTTCTTCATGTCGATGCGGCGTATGCAGGCAGTGCGATGATTCTGCCGGAACTGCAACACCACCTAAAGGGAATTGAACGTGTGGATTCACTCGTCACCAACCCGCATAAATGGTTATTCACGCCATTCGATCTCTCAGTGCTCTATGTGAAGGATCTCGAATTGCTGAAGCGAACGTTCTCACTGGTTGCAGACTATCTCAAGGTCGCAGAGTCCGTTCAGAATCAGATGGACTACGGAATACAACTCGGTAGGCGCTTCAGATCTCTCAAACTGTGGTTCATCATCAGGTACTTCGGACGACAGGGACTCATTGACCGCATCCGAGATCACATCCGTCTTGCAAATCTTTTCGCTGACTGGATCAGAGAGTCAGACGACTTCGAGCTATTGGCGCCGAAACCTTTCGCCTTGGTCTGCTTCCGCGCATGTCCGCATGACATTGATGACCTAGATGGACTGAATGAGCGATTGATGAACGACATCAACTCATCGGGGATCGCGTACATTTCACCAACCAAGTTGAATGGTATGACCGCGCTTCGAGTCTCTGTCGGCAGTATTCAAGTCGAGGAGCGGCATCTGCGCAAGACTTGGGAGGCTCTTAACAGCAATCTCGACCGCATCCGTAACTTTCAATGACGGTTCGGGATTGCTAAGATTTAGAGTCTTAATGGAGTGTAATGTCCGAACTCAACGACCTATACCAGCAGGTGATCCTCGATCACAACAAGAATCCTAGGAACTTCCGGGAGATAGAAGGCGCCACGAGTCAGGCGGACGGAAATAATCCGCTTTGTGGAGATGCCCTTCGGGTCTATCTGACCGTTGAGAATAATTTAGTCACCGATGTCGCCTTCAAGGGTTCGGGGTGTGCCATTTCCAAGGCCTCTGCGAGCATGATGACCCAGGCCGTCAAGGGTAAGACACGCGCCGAGGCGGAGATCCTGTTCGATGAGTTCCATAAGATGGTGACAGGTGAGCTCGATCCCGAAAGCGAGGAAAGCCATCTCGGAAAATTGAAGATCTTCGCAGGTGTCCTCGAGTTTCCGGCGCGGGTCAAATGCGCTTCGCTGAGTTGGCACACTCTGCACGCAGCTCTTAACAATGAGGAAATCGCTTCCACTGAATAACGACCATCATTCCGAACATGAAAATCAAATCAATAGAGCTGACAGAGATAAATCTACCTCTCGTACATTTTTTTGAAACGAGTTTCGGTCGGACTTACGAACGGCGCATCATTTTGGTCAAGGTCACCGATGAAGATGGTGCGACGGGATGGGGTGAGGTGACTTGCGGTGAGATTCCATCCTACAGCGAAGAATGGACTGATGCCTCCTGGGTCATACTCGAAAAAATCCTTGCGCCGATGACCGTCAGATCCTCATTCGATGCCGCTTCGGATGTGTTTTCTTCGATGAAGATGATCCGTGGCAATCGTATGTCGAAGGCTGGGATCGAGACAGCATGTTGGGACCTTGAGGCGAAAAGGCTTGGGGTGCCCCTTTGGAGACACCTCGGTGGCACCAACCGCGAGATTCAATGTGGAGTCTCAATCGGTATCCAGGATTCCGTCGAAGATCTTCTTGAAAAAATTCGGATTGAGCTCGAGGCTGGATACAAGAGAATAAAAATCAAAATTGCGCCGCATTGGGACTTCGACGTCATCAAGAGGGTGCGTGAAGAGTTCGGTGACATTCTTCTGATGGGTGATGCCAACTCAGCTTACACTTTGGAAGATGTTGAATTATTCAAGAGGATGGACGAATTCGATTTGATGATGTTTGAACAGCCCTTGCCGCATGACGACATGTATGACCATGCCAAACTCCAGAGACAAATAAAGACACCCGTCTGCCTCGACGAGTCAGTAAAGTCGCCAGACGATGCGCGCAAGGCGATTGAGATGCACTCTTGCAAGATCATCAATGTGAAGCTCGGCCGAGTCGGCGGACACGCCCAGGCGAAGTTGGTTGAAAAAACCTGCCGTGAGGCCGGTGTGCCGATCTGGTGTGGCGGCATGCTCGAAGCGGGAATCGGACGGGCGCACAACATCGCGATGTCGACCCTTGCGGGATTCACGCTGCCCGGCGATGTTTCAGCGAGCAAGCGCTATTGGCACGAGGACATCATCGCACCCGAGGTGGAGATCACCGCCGACGGCACAATCATCGCGCCCGATGCACCCGGAATCGGATTTGCAATTAAGGAAGACCGCATCGATAACCTCTCGGTTAGGAAGCTCGTAATTAAGTAGAACGGAATGTAGCTCGTACGTTCGCGACTCATCAACTGAAATCTATGTCTAACGCCGAACCAAACAAGATCATCTTTTCGATGGTCAAAGTAAGTAAGTTCTACGACAAAAAACCGGTTCTCAAGGACATCTATCTCTCGTTTTTTTATGGAGCGAAGATCGGGGTTCTCGGTTTAAACGGCGCAGGTAAGTCTTCACTTTTGCGCATCATCGCCGGCACCGACAAAGAATTTAATGGTGAAGTGGTGTTCTCAAAGGGCTACTCGGTTGGCTATCTCGAGCAAGAGCCCAAACTCGACGAGACAAAGACCGTCAAGGAAATAGTCCAAGAAGCAGTTCAAGGAACAGTGGATCTTCTGAAGGAATTCGAAGAGATCAATATGAAGTTCGCCGAACCTATGGATGACGATGCGATGGCAAAGCTAATCGAACGTCAGGGCGAGGTGCAGGAAAAGCTCGATCACCTCGACGCATGGGATCTCGACTCACGCCTAGAGATGGCGATGGATGCACTTCGTTGCCCACCGTCGGACACATCGGTCAAAACACTTTCCGGTGGAGAGAAGCGGCGGGTCGCACTCTGCAGGCTATTGCTTCAGAAGCCCGATATCCTTTTACTCGACGAGCCGACGAACCATCTTGATGCTGAAACTGTCGGCTGGCTTGAACAACATCTTCAGAAATACGAGGGCACCATCATTGCGGTAACCCACGACAGATATTTCCTCGACAATGTTGCTGGATGGATTCTCGAGCTCGACCGCGGTGAGGGGATTCCCTGGAAAGGTAATTACTCTTCCTGGCTCGAACAGAAGCAGGAACGGTTGGCTCAAGAGCAGAAGACTGAGGATAAGCGGCAGAAGACCCTCGAGCGTGAACTTGAATGGATTCGCATGTCTCCGAAAGGACGTCATGCGAAATCAAAAGCCCGTATCAACGATTACGAAAAGCTAGTCTCGGAAGAGGTCGACAAACGGCAGGAAGACCTAGAGATTTTCATCCCACCTGGTGAACGCCTCGGCGATATCGTCATCGAAGCCCACGGCGTGTCGAAGGCATACGCCGACAAGCTGCTTTTCGAGAATCTGGAGTTTTCTCTTCCGCGCGGCGGCATCGTAGGCGTAATCGGTCCGAACGGCGCCGGTAAAACGACACTGTTCCGTCTCATTACCGGGCAGGACAAACCCGATGCTGGCGATTTCCGCGTCGGTCCGACGGTGCAGCTTTCATATGTTGATCAGTCGCGCGACTCGCTTGATGCAAACAAGACGATTTACGACGAGATTTCCGGCGGAGCCGAGGTGATTCAGCTTGGAAAGAAAGAAATGAACGCCCGCGCCTATGTATCGAGATTCAACTTCTCAGGCAGTGACCAGCAAAAGAAAGTCGGAATGCTGTCGGGTGGTGAACGCAATCGTGTGCATCTCGCAAAGGTTCTTAAATCGGGTGCGAATGTGATTCTGCTCGATGAACCGACGAATGATCTCGACGTGAACACAATGCGCGCACTCGAAGAAGCGCTTGAGAACTTCGGCGGATGCGCCGTCGTCATCAGCCACGATCGCTGGTTCCTCGATCGCATCGCGACACACATCCTAGCCTTCGAAGGAGACTCCAAAGTCGAGTTCTTCGATGGAAACTACTCCGAGTACGAGGAGGACAGAAAGCGTCGCCTCGGAGACCAAGCGGCACAGCCCCACCGCATCAAATATCGCAGTCTGACACGCGCATGAAACCTTTTACATCGGTTCGTGCGTCTCATTAATAGATGAGCCAAAAACACTCCGCGATCCTGACTATCTCAATTGCCCTTGTTTTGGGAGTAGTCGGCGACCTCACCCTCCGCACAGGTCCTTGGGGCCTTAATTTCACAATCTTTTGTCTTCTACTGTCTGCGTCACTCGTCATGATTCGCCGAGGTTCGAAATCATTTCGTGCATCGGTGTCCACGGCATTGTGCATCTCCGCGTTCTCACTATTTTTCATTTCACGTGATTCGGTCGAGCTACAGATTTTGGACGGCCTCGTCATCCTTACATTGCTCGGTCTCAACAACATACGGGCGCTAGAGATACCGCTCAGATCCTCAGGCGTCATACATCACGTGATAGGACTTTTGCGATTGGGACTCTGTTTTGCTTTCGGACCTTTTCTTTTGCTCTCTCGGGCGACGGCAGATATTCCAACGGGTTGGAGACGCAACACGGTTGGAGTCCTGCGAGGATTTCTTTTTGCGGCGCCAGTACTTTTTATTTTCATCGGACTGTTCTCAGCTGCTGACGCAAATTTCGAACGGTTAATAGATGCAATTACATCGCCACCGAATTTTGAGCGCGTAGCCAACCATGTATTTTTCTTTTTGCTGATTGGATGGCTTTCCGCTGGTGCAGTTATGAGTGCGTTGACATGGCCCAGTCAGACATCGAATCAGTCAAAGGATTCGTCTGATAGCAGTGCCATATCAATCATCTCAACGTCGTTTTCGAAGCTCAGATCTGAACTCGACTGGACGCGCATAGATAACAA
>CAXRBW010000117.1:0-4319 GCA_964228775.1 Pyrinomonadaceae bacterium
GGTGAAATCCAAGACAAGATAACCCGCAAAACTATCATGAGGTAGAGCACGCCGATAAAACCTGAGAGCAGATATCCCAAAACTTTCAGCATCTCAACCGCTATAACGGAACTAACGACGCCATCTATCGTGGAGAAAAGGCTGATGGTGACAGACCCCACGAACCAAGCGGCGAGAACGGCCGTGATGATAACGCCAATCGGTGCGAATTTCGTATTTATTCTCAAACGCATGAAGATTGATGCGAATGGTTTTACTGGACTCTCCGTCGCCTTCCTGAACCTCGACGCAAAACGTCCGAACAAGCTGAACGGATTGGGATCCGCGGCAATCAAGACCATCCGAAGCACCATTATCAAAATAACGATCGAGGTCAGAAACGCGATAGCGTATTGAATCCAGGGAAATACAGTTGAGGTGAGCATTGTTCTATTCCTTTTCGTAGTCGCGCACACCGAAGATCGAGGTTCCGACCCTGACTAAGGTCGAGCCCTCTTCTATTGCAGTCTCGAAATCGCCGCTCATTCCCATTGAAAGTTCACCGTTCGGGACGAACTCATCTCGAAGGTGTCTAAGCCTGGCAAAATAGGGTCTGACTTTTTCTGGATCATCGAAGAACGGGGGTATCGTCATGAGTCCCTCAAGTTTTAGATGATGAAAATCCTTGATAGTTTTCACGACCTCGGGCAGCTCCTCCGCCAGCATTCCGGTCTTTGTCGTCTCTTGGGCCAAATCGACCTGTATGTACATTGGTAGTTGCGGCCTGCCCTCTTCACTGCATATCCTCTCGAGCCGCTCAGCAAGCTCTAAAGAATCGACACTTTGAATCACATCGAACAGTTTTACCGCACGACGGGCCTTGTTGGATTGCAAATGTCCAATCAGATGCCACTCGGCACCTTGGATGAGGGCGATTTTATCCTCAGCCTCTTGAACACGATTCTCGCCAAAGCAGAGCTGGCCCATTCCCACGAGCTCTACAACGGACTGCGCAGAGTGCGTCTTGCTTACTGCAACAAGTTTTATTTCTTCGGGTTTCCGTCCCGCGCGGACGGCGGCAGTAGACATCCGGGACCTGACCGCCTCAAGACGATGTTTAATACTGGAATCCACGCTTAAAGTTTACAGGCAAATGAGCATTCCAAAAAGAGTTCATTGTCCAAGATTTTTGATGTTTAAGGTGTGAATCTGTATATTTAGAGTTTCCTTTTCGCGGACGTGGCGGAACTGGTAGACGCGCAGGTCTCAGAAGCCTGTTGCCTCACGGCAGTGGAAGTTCGATTCTTCTCGTCCGCACCACATCAAGGGCCTGGGTTTCCAGGTCCTTATTTCTTTTGAACGCTTTTCAATTTCCAAGAAACGCTCTAATCTGTCGCTCTACAAATTGGATTGACCTTGCGACCCAAATGCAACGATTGATTTCACACAAACTCCGTCACTTCATTCTCATTGCTCTTTTCTTATTCGTTTTGGGGGCTCTGCCTAGTTATGCGCAGAAGAGTCCACCGCAGATTCTGGTGGTTGGGGACTCTCTTATCTGGGGTCAAGGTCTTCGGGAAGAAGACAAGACCTATTCACTCGTCCAAAAGTGGTTCTCCCAGAATATGGAGCTTGACGGACCTGTGGCGATCAAAGTTAAGGCACATTCCGGTGCGACACTGACACTCCATGAGAACGAAGGCAGTGCGTTAAAAAAACTGGGACTGCCTGAGACGACGGCATTTCACGGAGAGGTCAGCTTCGGTTTTCCATCGACCTCGACACAACTTGATATGGCCGCGACTGAGTATGCAAACGACGGGGTGTCCAACGGCAACGTCAAATTGATTCTCATTTCGGGCTGCATCACCGACATCACGGTTGCCGAGATTTTGAAACCGACTGCAAGAGATAAGGATCTCCCTCCGCTTGTTGAAAGATATTGCTTGAATGATATGGGAAGGGTTTTGCTCAAGGCGGTCACGCTGTTCCCTGAGGCGAAGATCGCCGTGATTGGATACTTTCCGATGGTTAGTCCACAGAGTTCATCGGCGCGGATCTTCAATGGCTGGCTCGAGTCTAAAGGCACGCCGAGGCCGCTCAAGCCCATTGCCAACAATCCCTTTACCCGTATCTTGCTCGGCGGAATCAGGAAGCGGGCGATTGAGCGGTCACGCATCTGGAAAATTGAATCCGACAGACAACTCAGATTAGCCGTCGACCAGATAAACTCTGCGACTGCTTCGCAACCGGCCGTCTTTATCACTTCACCGATTGATGAAAGCACCGCGGCGGAGACGCCCAACACGCTGCTCTTCAAGATGGGAAAGGGAGGACGAACGGAAGACTCGTTTTACGATTTCAGAATGAGGGAGTGTCGGGGACCATACGAGATGATTGCAAAATCTGGACTAAGGGAGCCGGTTAGATACTGCGAGGTGTCTGGATTGGGTCATCCGAGCCCGAATGGTGCTCGCGCCTACGCCGATGCAATTATCGAGGCGATCAAACCCAAGTTCGCTAGGTAGCTTTTACATCCAATCTTTTAGCGCTTGAAGTCGAACTTATGGAACGTCAGATGTTTTATCAGAGTTCCGTCCCCAAGACTCAAATCTATATCTAATTTGAGTTGATAGCTGCCCTTACCCAGTGCAATTTCGTCGTACGGAATGAATATCTGTGCGTCCTCGTATTTGGCTGGATCAAAACCTGGATTCATGCTGAATCTTGTCTCGAATTCCCCATCTGAATTGCGGTAGGCGGACGTCCGTCCACCAACAAAATCCTCATCACCATCGAGGATTCTGACGGCGATTGCGCTGGGCACTCCTTTCAGACCTTTCACATTGTCCAATGTCACATGGAGCAGCATTCCCTTCTTACCTTCCCTCACAACGTCGTAATCAACCGATTCTTTTATGAAATCCGCATCCCGACTTCCGGGTTCCGAACCCTGTGGAGCCTGTGAATAGTCAATTTCATAGAGGGTCAGATGCTCGATGAGTCCGCCATCCGGATAAGTGACATCGGCATCGATGCCCAATTGATAGTCGCCGCCTCCAAGACCAAAGGCGCTATAGGGAATGAAGGAATCCAAATCTTTATACTCCGTGGCATCAAAGCCCGGCTTTAATTCCCTCACGGTGGCAACATGGTCGTTGAAGGAATAAGAGTCGGTCACTGCATCGAGGGGTTCTCCTTCTCCGAGAATCGAGAAAACGAGTTTGCAGTCGGTGGCTTTGAGTTCGTAGACCGTGAACGCCGCGTGGATACGCATGCCCTTCTTTCCATCTTGAGTAACATCGAAATCTACCCACAACTTCTCAAAAGTCGCTCGTGGCTTCACGCCACTTCCGTGAATTGGGCTCGCGAAGGCGATTGAAGAAGTGCCTAAAACAAGTGGGAGCAGAACTAGCTCCAGAAACAATGTGCGGATGGATTTCTTGATTTGCATGTACTCTCCTCTGTCCTCCTAGGAACTCGGTGTTAAGATGCCGATTTCACTGCTACTAAGTAGGCGCGCAAATCCTGGGCCTCATGCAGCGACATTATCAATTACAATATCCGAGTTTCAAAGGGTTCAATTAAAGGGCATGATGCGAGCAGCTTCCGAGACATTTGAAAAAACGATTACCGAAAACGCGGCGGAATTCGGCCTTGAAATCGGTTCGGACGCAGTCGAACTGCTCGGAAGGTACCGCTCAGAGGTCGCGGAGGTGAACGGGCTACTACATTTAGTCAGCCCAAAGACTCTTGAGGACTTCGCACTAAGACACGTTCTTGAATCTCTCACACTGCTGAAACATCTTCCTCAAGGAAGCTCATTGATAGACGTCGGACCAGGCGCCGGCCTACCATCGATACCTTGCATTATTGTGAGAGATGACATCACCGCGGTACTTGTCGAATCAAAGGAGAAAAAGGCAAGATTTCTCAACGACATGAGTATGAGGTGCGGCCTTGAAAGCAGAGTGACTGTAATCAACAGGCAGTTCGAAGAAATCGATCGCCCTGCGGGAGATTTTGTCACCTGCCGCGCGCTCGATAAATTTATGGAGAAGCTTCCAAGACTCATCCGCTGGTCCAGAGGTTCCAAAATGCTACTTTTCGGCGGTCCGTCAATGGGCGAATCACTTACAGCCAACAGAATCAATTTCAAGTCGGAACTTATGCCGTTATCAGATCAGAGGTATCTGTTCATCTGCCGTTGAGGTTCAAGAAGTTTCGCACCAGGACAACTTTTAAGAGTCTATGAATAAACCTGAGCCGCATGAATACAATCCTTACTACGCAGGATACGTGTCCTTGGTGACAGAAACCGAAATGGTGTCTGCGCTGAC
>CAXRBW010000118.1:0-2364 GCA_964228775.1 Pyrinomonadaceae bacterium
GAAACCTTTGCCTACCCACTGCCGTCTTCCCAATTGTGACTCTCTGGAAATTCGGTTATAGTTCCTCAACGCGCAAGGGTGGCACCCTTGGGCTACACCGACGACCAGCCAACCAACTTTCGAATTGCACTTGGGACCACAAGACGTTCCGAGGCTTGCCCTGTCTTGAATTGGCAGACGGTTTGCGTGTACTCCCGCTGAGCATCAATCAGAATTGATGCCATACATACGATGAATAACCGACGAAATAGAGACGAAGACGGCTCCCCACAGTCGTCAGAAGATAAAAAAGAAAAGAAGTCGAACGAGTCCTATGACGCGCTGCGGCAGCCATCGGACATTTTGGGCTATCGGGACCGCTCCACTAGAGGTGGACAGACTGGGAGTCCGAGTGGAATGTTCGCTCGCCGCGAAAATTTCAACCGCGAGCAGCCCTACCCGCAGCGACGACCTAGCGGCGGGCAGCGCAGGACGGCTGGGGCCCGCCCGCAGGCCCGCCCGCAGGAAGGAAAGAAAAAGAAAGCGAGAAAGATTTTCGTCCCTGCTGGCACGAAAATCGTTTCCGATCTACAAATCACCGATGGAAATTTCCGCGCGGTGACGCTTGAAGCCGCCCTAGTCCCCAACATCAGCGTCACACCACGTGCCGTTCGAGAAACGGCCCTAAAACTTTTGGCAAAAAAGATTCCAGGAAAGCGCGTTCTCGACCTTTCAGCGGGATGCGGAATTTACACAATGGAGGCAATCTCCCGCGGGGCGCTCATCGGTTCTGCCGTCGAGAAATCGGCACGAATGTGCGCCTCGATCAAAAAAAACTTTGCCAAATGTGAGGTCAAGGAAGGTCACGGCGAGGTTTTTGAGGAGGAGCTCGCCCCATTCCTGAAGAGGATGGTGAAGAGAAAGAGAAAGTGGGACGTGATCCTACTGCATCCTCCTTTCGATTCAGACTATGAGGACCTTTTCAGATTCATTGGCCCGGGAGCGTTATTAGGGAAAGGTGGAATCATCATGATTCAGCATCATCCAGACAGAACCTTTCCTGAATTTATCGGAGCGCTCAAGCGAGTCAAGGTGGTGACCGAGGGGTCTTTTGGGTTAAGCTTCTTCGCCAAGAAGTCCTGAAGCTCGCCCGCGATAAGTTTTTCGACATCAACTGTGGCAGCTCTTCACCGGGCTGCCTCTTTTCATATGCGCATCATCGCAGGGAAGTACAAGGGTAGAGTCCTAAAGAGTCCTGCGGGCGTCAAGACGAGACCGACCTCCGACCGTCTGAGAGAAACGCTTTTCAACATCATCGGTCCTTCAATCGATTCAGAAACTAGATTCGTCGATCTTTGCGCCGGCACTGGAGCAGTCGGTATTGAAGCGCTATCACGTGGCGCTTCCCATGCGACATTTGTTGACAGATCGAAACGAGCTTGTGAGCTGATCGAGGTCAACCTCGATCTTCTAAGCGTGCCCGAAGGTGAGACGCAGGTTAATTGCATGACAGCTGAGACTTTCGCAGCCAGGGACCATGAAAGTCCCGGGGATTTTGTCTTTTTCGATCCCCCCTATGACTCGGACTATGGCCCGGCATTCCTCGAGATTGCAGACCCGAAATCGACCCTGCTCGCCCGAGAGGGCGTTCTCATAGTCGAACATCATGCGAAAGCACAGATTCCTGACGCCGTGGGTGAACTCCGGAGGTGGCGAATCGTCAAACAGGGTGAGTCTTGGCTCAGCTTTTACGAGAGGCGATGAGCAGGCAGGGTGTTTAAGTCGAGGGTTTCATATGACAGTTTTTGTCTGGCTGATACTTTGTGCGATTTGGGGATCCACTTGGATCTTCATCAAGAAGGGTCTCGTTGATCCCGCTTCGGGAAGCGGTCTGCCACCAATCACATTCGCTACCGCACGCTTCGCAATAGCCGCGGCTGTCCTTGCAATCATCATCATCGCGCGAAGACTGCCGCTTCCGCGAGGAAGAGCACAGTGGTCACTCATGCTCGTGACGGGTCTTCTGCAGTTCACGATCAACTACAGCATGGTGTTTTGGGGTGAGACGCGGATTTCATCAGGACTCGCCTCGGTGCTACAGGGGATGATTTCAGTGTTCGGCCTCGGCCTAGCCTGGTATTTTCTTCCTCAAGAGCGAATCAACGGTCTCAAGGTCCTCGCAGTGCTGGTTGGCTTTGCCGGCGTTGGTGTCATCTTCAGTGATCAGATCAGACCGGCCGATCTACAAGAGTTCAGCGGCAGCGCCGCGATTGTTTGCGGAGCTTTCTCAGCGGCTTTGGCATCGATTCTTATTAAAGCTAAGGCGCAAGGTATTCATCCTGCGACGATGGCCTTCAGTCAGATGGTCCTCGGCCTACCGATACT
>CAXRBW010000119.1:0-7384 GCA_964228775.1 Pyrinomonadaceae bacterium
ATCACAGGAATAAGCGCAATCGCGGATAACAGACGGTTCGATAGTGTTCTTGTCATGTTCACATCCTCGCCGCTTCAAGATAGATGCGCGGCATTGAAAGAAGTTTTTGAAGTTTTGTTGTGTGTGCGCGTCGAGCAAAGACATCGAAATTCTGTTTCTCAATCTCACTCAAAATCGCGCCGTAAACCCTTGAAGCAAGTAGCACCGTGAATCGAGCGTCCTTTTCTAGCAACGGGATTCCCTGTTCACCGGTGCGGTAGTAATCACGAGCCCGAGCAATTTGGAATTTAATCATCTCGGTCATGGCTTCTGACATCCGGCAGGACAGAATCTCATCTTCAGTTAATCCAAACTTCGTAAGATCTTCCTTTGGAATGTAGATACGTCCCCGTCGCGCATCCTCACCGATATCCCGCAGAATGTTGGTGAGCTGCATTCCAATGCCCATCGCTTCGGCAAATTTGAGCGCAGAAGGGTCGCTGTATCCGAGTATTTCGGACGACATCAGGCCGACGGTTGAGGCCACTCGATAGCAGTACACATAAAGCTCATCGAAATCAGCGTAGCGCTTTTGAACCGTGTCCTGAACCACGCCCTTGATGAGATCGAGTGGGATATCCTTGCGGATTGGATGTTTCGAAAGAAGATCATCCCATGCGATGAAAACCAGGCTCTGCTCTCGCGTAATGGAGCTACTACTCCCGCGACCACACTCCTTGAAGCCACCTGCGTAAACCTGTTCGAGAAGATCCTGCCAGCGGGATACCGCCCGTAATGCCGAAGCCTCATCACCTTCCGGCAATTCGTCTATCTCGTCGTCGACGTGACGACAGAAAGCATAAATGGGAAAGACCAGTTTCTGTTTCGATTTAGGAAGAAATGAGGCCGCGAAGTGGAAGCTTTTCGCATGGCGTCTTGTGACACTCTCACAATAGGAGTAAGCCTCTTCAATGGACGCGAGCGAATTCATCGGGCTTTATGTTCCAGATCACCGCAGATACCTGCAAATGGTGGGCTCGGAAAGACTTTTCTCCTTCAGAAGATGTGGCATTTTAGCACAGCTTGTTGTAGTTTTGAGCAATACAAAACGCTTCCAGGAGCGCGTCTTTCCTGAGTGATTGAAATGTCTGAAGCTCTCAGAAAAAGAGTTGGACTGTGTGTCTGCGGTGGCATCGCGGCCTACAAAGCCGTCGAAGTCATGCGATTGCTCCAACGTGCAGGGTGCGATGTCCGTGTCGCCATGACAAAACATGCGACCGAGTTCGTACAGCCGCTGACCTTCAAGGCTCTGACGGGCGAGTATGTTCTCGTCGATGATTATGACGCGGAAAATCCTGACCCCATTGCGCACATAAATTTCTCCCAAAACATCGACCTTCTTCTCATCGTTCCCGCCACTGCAAACATGATTGGCAAGATTGCAAACGGGGTCGCCGATGATTTCGTCTCATCGACTTATCTTGCCTGTAACGCACCGGTCCTCATCGCTCCTGCGATGAACACTTCAATGTGGGACCACCCGGCGACGCAGAGGAACATCGAGAAACTGAAGTCAGACGGGGTCAGATTCGTTGAGCCGGCGGAGGGTGAACTCGCCTGCAAAACAATCGGCACGGGAAAGCTCGAGGATGTCGAGACCATCGTGGCGGAGGCATTGACAGTCCTTGGTGATGATTCTTTCTCGACACGACGTCGGGATCTCGAGGGTGAGCGCCTTCTCATTACTGTGGGTGGAACTCGCGAGGCAATCGACCCTGTCAGGTTCATATCAAATGCTTCATCGGGAAAGATGGGTTTCGCAATTGCGAAGGCCGCTTTCGAGCGGGGCGCCGAGGTCGTGCTGGTCGCGGGTGTCACTTCAGCGGCGGAGCCAAAAGGTGTCGAGGTCGTGAGGACACCGTCCGCAAATGAAATGCATGACGCGGTCATGAAACATCTCACGGCTGCCACACTTTTCATCGGCGCGGCGGCGGTTGCGGATTACAGACCTCGCAAGACCGCCGAAATGAAGATTAAAAAAGATGTGGGTGACAGCCTGGTTCTCGAATTTGAAAGGACGCCCGATATCCTGTCTGATGTATCCGCGCATCGTGCTCCGGGCGCAATCGTTGTCGGCTTTGTCGCCGAGACCGAAAACGTGATTGAGAATGCGCGACAGAAACTAGCCAAGAAAAATCTCGATCTTGTCGTGGCGAACGACATTACCCAACCCGGAGCGGGTTTCGATTCGGACACCAACATTGTGACGTTTGTCACAAAAGATGGGACGGTTGACCTTCCGCTCATGCCAAAAACAGCCGTCGCGGATAGACTGCTGGACGAGATTGTAAAAATGCGAAGAGAGATGTGATGGCAGAGACTGGCGATATCAGGGCGCAAATTGAGGAATGGCTCAGGTTCTCAAGAGAGCTGGGGGTCGAGGGTTTGGAGGTCGACCTCGACCTGGTTGGCCCTTCGGTGCAGAGCTCGATCGCACCGTCGGCTAAAAGTGACAAGGCCGAGGTGGTTGAGAAATTCGTCCCCGATCGGCCGATTGCGCCCATACATGCCGCCCAAACAGCTCCTCCTGCGCCACGACAATCTCGACTCGGACTTCTCGAATCAACAAGGATGTCGAAAATCTCCGCCGAAAGTGGCTCAGGAGCTGCGCAAAGATCGACTCCACCGTTAAGCGTTTCAAAGAGTCAACAAGCTCCCGCAGCCGACACCATAATTCAGATGGATAAATTGGATCTTACTTCCACCAAAAACATCACCGATGTGCGTTCTGCAATCGGAGATTGCTCAAGGTGCCCGCTCTGTTCAGATCGGACTCAGATAGTCCACAGCACCGGGAACTTCGAGGCCGACCTTATGTTTGTCGGCGAGGCTCCAGGGGCCGATGAGGATGCGAAGGGTGAACCCTTCGTCGGACGTGCGGGACAGCTGCTGACGAAGATTATCGAATCAATCGGTATTGCCCGCGAACAGGTCTTCATCGGCAATATCAATAGATGTCGGCCGCCCGGCAACCGTCCCCCGACACTGCAAGAGGCCGCTTCATGCAAACCTTTCCTGCTCAGAGAAATTGAAATCATGAAGCCGCGAGTCATCGTCGTACTTGGAAACACGGCATGCCAGAATCTTCTCGACACGAAGGTGGGGATAACGAAGCTACGCGGAAATTTCCAGGACTACTTTGGAGTGAAGGTAATGCCGACATTCCATCCTGCCTATCTCCTTCGTGACCCTCACAAAAAACGCGAAGTATGGGAAGACATGAAGAAGGTTCGGGATTTTCTAGCCGAAAAATAAATCGCCCAATCGGACTGTGAAGGGTGTCAAGAAGACAAATTTGCCATCGAAGGTCTGCAGCGTATGCGGACGCCCTTTCGTTTGGCGAAAAAAATGGGAAAAGGTCTGGGACGAGGTTAGGTATTGTAGCGACAAATGCCGACAGCAAAGAAAAAAGAGTTGAAGTCGGTGGTGCTGGTGTTCCCTCACCAACTTTTCAGGTCGCACCCTGCGATATGTGGGCAGTCCCGTGTTCTTATCATCGAAGAATCGCTTTTCTTCAGCCAATACAGATTCCACAAACAGAAGCTCCGTTTCCATCGAGCGTCAATGCGCTTCTACTTCGACTATCTGCGCTCCGAAGGTCACACGGTCGAATACATAGAGAGTTCATCAGATCTCTCAGACATCAGAACACTCATCGCACAGCTCGCAAAAGACGGAGTCGAAGGAATCAGGTTCTGTGACGTTGCGGACGACTGGCTCCGCAAACGAATCGGGTTATCTGCCAAAGGAATGGAAATCGAAGAGTTCGACTCTCCGGCCTTCCTTGAATCAAAGGCCGAAATCATTTCGTATTTTGCCGGGAAGAAGAGATATTTTCAGACCGACTTTTACATCGGTCAGCGGAAAAAGCTCGGAATTCTGCTCGAGCCGGGATTGGTACCGAAGGGCGGGAAATGGTCCTTTGACGCTGAAAATAGGAAACGCTATCCGAAAAATAAAATTCCGCCGAGCGTGAGTTTTCCGAGTGAGAACTTGTTCGACAGTGAGGCACGGTCCCATGTCGAGCGAAATTTTCCATCGAATCCAGGTTCGACCGAGGGAGAACTCCGTTACCCTACGACATTCGAAGAGGCAGATGCTTGGCTTCAGGAATTCCTCGATGTCAGATTCGCCGAGTTCGGCGGATTCGAGGATTCGATCGTTAAGAATGAGCTGTTCATCAACCACAGCGTCCTCAGCCCCCTTCTGAATTCAGGATTGCTGACGCCCGCCGAGGTCATCGCCCGCACCATCGAGCATGCCGAGCGGCACGATGTTCCCCTCAATTCGTGTGAGGGGTTCATCCGACAGATTATCGGTTGGCGCGAATTCATCCGCGGCGTTTACGAGGTCGCAGGTCAAAGAGAGCGGACTCAGAACCATTGGAACTTCTCAAGAAGGTTGCCGACGTCATTCTGGAATGGTACGACCGGAATCGAGCCCGTCGATACCACGATCAGCAAGGTACTTGCGACCGGATACTGTCACCACATCGAACGTCTGATGGTGCTCGGTAATTTCATGCTTCTCTGCGAATTCGATCCGGACGATGTTTACCGATGGTTCATGGAGATGTTCATCGACGCCTATGATTGGGTGATGGTCCCGAATGTTTACGGTATGAGCCAGTTCGCGGACGGAGGTTTGTTTGCGACCAAGCCCTACATCAGTGGCAGCAACTATCTAATGAAGATGGGTGACTACTCGAAAGGGCCTTGGCAGACGGTGTGGGACGGCCTTTTTTGGCGGTTTATGGACAAAAACAGGGGCTTTTTCCTTAAAAACCCTAGACTTTCAATGCTGGTCCGGACCTTCGACAAAATGGCGCCTGAGAAGCGCCTGGCCCATATCGAGACGGCAGAGGCGTTCCTAGGCTCACTCTAGATGGCCCTAAACCGCGAGTTTTCCATCGAATCCCCTTTAAAATAGCCCGTTTTGCTTGACGGGTGACCCCCCTATTCGATATTCTAACCGTTCGCTCATTTGCGAATATTTCTGACCTTGTAGGTGACTATGAGTACTTATTTCCCTAGCGGTAACGGGATTGCGGACAACCGAAAATGGTTCATCGTCGACGCCAGCGGCAAAACCGTCGGCAGACTCGCGACAGAAGTTGCGCGCATCCTTTCTGGAAAAAACAACCCGGCTTACACCCCTTTCATGGACATGGGTGATCACGTTGTCGTGATCAACGCGAAGGACGCGGTGTTCAAGGGTTCGAAGACCGATCAAAAAATGTACCGCTACCACACTCTCTATCCGGGCGGTCTTCGCGAAACTACTGCGAAGGACATGCTTGAGAAGTCGCCTGAGCGCGTCATCGAATTGGCGGTCAAGGGCATGCTCCCGAAATCAAAACTTGGGCGGGCGATGGCCAAGAAGCTCAAAGTCTATGCGGGTGCGGACCACAGGCACACTGCTCAGAAACCGGAATCAATCGATATCGAAACCAAGTAACAACTGAAGTATGGCAGACATTCAATACTACGGAACCGGCCGCAGAAAGACCTCGACAGCGAGGGTTTACCTCCGTCCAGGCAATGGAGCAATCAAGGTCAACAGGCGCGAGTTCGACAGCTATTTCCCCAATGAGACGCTACGGATGATTATCCGCCAGCCACTCCGCATCACGGACACGACAGAGAAATTCGACATTCTCGTCAATGTTGCGGGCGGCGGTGCGGCAGGTCAGGCGGGTGCCGTCAGACACGGCATCACCCGAGCCCTCATGGAATTCAATTCAGATCTTCGTGGAACGCTCAAGAAAGCTGGACTCGTCACAAGAGACCCGCGCAAGAAAGAGCGTAAGAAGTACGGACAGAAGGGAGCACGCAAGCGCTTCCAGTTCTCGAAGCGTTAAAATCATCCGCTCACTCGGGATGGCAGAAGGCGGTTACCTTCTGCCATTTCGTTTGAGAGGAAATCCATCGCAGCCGTTCTTTGGTTTCTAAACTCGGCGGCTGCGAATACAAAAACCAAAAACAGGAGACTTACCACCTTGGCTACAGTAACAATGAAAGAACTCCTCGAAGCTGGAGTTCACTTCGGTCACCAGGTCCGCCGTTGGAATCCCAAGATGAAGGAATACATCTTTGGCGAACGTAACGGTATCTACATCATCGATCTTCAGAAAACTCAGAAGCTCTTCCGCGACGCCCTCGCTTTCATGACCGAGACCGTCGCAGCCAAGCCGAACATGAAGATCCTCTTCGTCGGCACCAAGAGGCAGGCGCAGGAAGCAATTCGCGAGGAAGCCGAACGCTGCGGTCAGTTCTACGTGAACAATCGCTGGCTGGGGGGACTCCTCACCAATTACCAGACCGTCCAAGGTTCCATTAACAAGATTCGTGAAATTGAGGCCATGCGTGAAGACGGTCGCTTCGAGATGCTCACCAAGAAGGAGAGACTCGAGCTCGACAGGACCCATGAGAGCCTCATGAAGAACCTCGCCGGCATCAAAGACATGAAGGGTCTTCCCGACATGCTCTTCATCATCGATGTCCGCAAGGAAGAAATTGCCGTCGCTGAAGCGAACCGCCTCGGCATCCCGGTGGTCGCGGTAGTCGACACTAACTGTTCGCCAGAAGGAATCCACCAGGTTATCCCTGGAAACGATGACGCCGTCAGAGCGATTCGTTTATTCACGGCGAGAATTGCTGATGCGATTATCGAAGGCCAAAACTTCGGAAGCGAAGGTGCCAACGAAAGCGGTGAAGCAGCGACCGATGGCGAAGTCGCCACCGAACAAGCTGCATCTGAGATTTCAGCGGAAGGTACGGCCGAAGTGGCGGTCGAAGTGGCAGAGACCACTGCGCCAGAGGCCGACGGAACAAGCGAGGCGGCAGCCAGCTAGTCTTATCTCTTAATTAAGAAAGCGCAGCTCGTTTCCGTTTGATTTCAAACAGGGCTGCGCTCATTTTTTATAGTTTTTCATTCAATTGGAGTTCTTTATGGCAATCACAGCAGAAGCAGTAAAAGCGCTACGGGAAAAAACCGGAGCAGGCATGATGGAATGCAAAGCCGCCCTCACTGAGGCAAACGGAGACGAGGCGCAGGCCGTAGAAATCCTTCGTAAGAAGGGTGTCGCCACCGCTAGCAAAAAGGAAGGACGTGTCACCGCCGAAGGTGCGGTCGGCTCATACATCCACATGGGCGGTAAGGTCGGCGTGCTCGTTGAAGTGAACTGCGAGAGCGACTTCGTGTCGCGTGGAGATGAGTTCCAGCAGCTCGTCAAAGACATTGCGATGCATATCGCCGCGGCAGACCCGCACTATCTCAAGCGCGATGAGGTTCCATCGGACATCATTGCCAAAGAGCGCGAGATCCTCATGGACCAGCTCAAAAA
>CAXRBW010000120.1:0-5960 GCA_964228775.1 Pyrinomonadaceae bacterium
GGCTGCGGTTCACCTTTCCGCGACAACCGAAGGAGCAAAGAGGAGGCAGGAATCTCTGCCTCGCTGACTATTTCGCATCTGCCGACTCTGGAGTGACCGATGTCGTCGCATTTCATCTTGTCACGGTGGGCCGCCGCGCAAGCGAGTACTCAGCGGAGCTTTTCGGCTCCGATCGATATGCCGAATATCTTCTATTTCATGGCCTCGCAGTTGAAGCGGCAGAGGCGCTGGCTGAGATGTGGCACCAAAGGATCAGGCAGGAGCTCGGTATCGCTGGGCTGGATGCACAGGGAGTTGCAGGTCTCTTCAAGCAGCAGTATCAAGGCAGCAGATTCAGCTTTGGATACCCGGCCTGTCCCGACCTTGAAGACCAGGTAACAGTGTTC
Organism: Pyrinomonadaceae bacterium; assembly: GCA_964228775.1. GTDB lineage: Bacteria > Acidobacteriota > Blastocatellia > Pyrinomonadales > Pyrinomonadaceae > CAXRBW01. Next base: position 387 of record CAXRBW010000120.1, read on the forward strand.
GAATTGCTCGAACCATCACGAATCGGAGTGGGTCTGACGGAGGAATTTCAGCTCGACCCCGAGCAATCGACCTCGGCGATGATTGTCCATCATCCCGCATCCGCATACTTCAACATCGAATAGGCCTCTCTTCGCTTGACGATGAGGACCTTTTTCCATTTAATCTTCTAGTTCCACGAAATTCCCAAGGCGAGAAGATAATTGGAAAAAGCATCCGCCGAATCGGCTGACAAAATAAAAACCGTATTGAGCTCTTCGCGCAAACTGAGTCTTCTCGGACTTGTTTGCGTGATTTTCTTTACGGTGTCGGGCGGCGCATTCGGCATCGAGCCATTGGTTGGCAAGCTCGGACCGTTCTGGGCAATCGCTCTTGTCGTCATCACGCCACTGATGTGGAGTCTGCCTATAGCCTTGATGGTTGCCGAACTCTCGAGCGCCATGCCGGAAGAGGGCGGCTATTTTGTCTGGGTCCGAAGGGGCCTCGGAGATTTTTGGGGATTTCAGGAAGGATGGTGGACGATATGCTACACGGCTGTCGACATGGCAATCTATCCCGTCTTGTTCGTCAACTACCTCTCCTTTTTCGTACCCGCCCTCGCGATTGATGGTGACGGTAATGCGGACTCGTTCACATTCTTTGCCAGATGGGCGGTCTGCGCGTCATTGATCTTCATCGGATTCTTGGTCAATTACAGCGGCGTGAAGAACGTTGGTTATAACGCAATCTTCAATGCGGGCCTCGTGCTTCTGCCATTCATACTGTTTTCCGTCTCTGGTCTTTCATTTGGCCCTCAGAATCCGATTTCCGAGATCCAGCGCGGCCTTTCAATGGAGACGAACGGCGCCCTGATCGCGGTCGGATTGGCGACAGTTCTTTGGAACTATTGCGGCTGGGATAACGTCGGAACTTTTGCGGGTGAGGTGGGAGATCCGTCGAAGAACTACCCGCGCGCTCTGCTCACCGCTCTGCCAATCACGGTCTGCGCTTATCTCTTTCCAATATTGGCAGGAATCTCGGTTACGACCGACGCTGCATTTTGGAACGAGGCGACGGGGTTTCCAGCGATTGCGAATGAGCTCGGCATACCATGGCTCGGCATTCTCATCGCGGTTGCCGCACTCATCTCAGCCTGGGCCCTTTTCAATTCACAGCTGCTGTATGTCTCGCGCCGCCCGTTCGCGATGGCTGAGGCAGGGTGGCTACCGCGACCGCTTGCCAAGTTATCGCCCCGAACCAAAACACCTGTCGTTGCTCTTGCCGTTTGCTGTACCATTGCCGCCATCTTCTCCGCACTGCCGTTCGGCAAACTAGTGGTCATCGATATTTTGCTTTATTCGGCTGCATTGCTTCTCGAGTTTGTTGCATTCCTAGTTCTTAGAAAGAGGGAGCCTGGCATGAACAGACCGTTTCGGGTCCCTGGCGAATGGGGCGGCGCAATCGTTATCTCTATTCTTCCAGCGATCTTTGCCTCGATTGTTTTGACGGCTACATTCGCAGATTTTGAATCAAGCATCTGGCAGATCTACGTCGTCGCAGGCGCAATACTTTCGGGCGTAGCTCTGTATTTTCTGCAGAAGCGATGGCGTAAAAACAACTTACTTTCCTCCTGATTTTCCAAAATCGTGCGCCACATAGTACGCTCTTTCTTCGGGCCTTCCACCCGATTCCAAACCAATTCTTATGGCAAAGAAAATCTTTATCGCCGGCTCCGGCGGCATTGGGGAGGCGGCGGCGCTTCTACTTCGCGAATGGTGTGATTTCGACCTTAAGCTCTTTCTCGGAGATGTCAATGAATCCTCTTTGACGCGTGCAAGGGAATTCGTCGTCGGGGGCTCTCAGAAAAGCGGCAATGTAACGACCGTCCTAATGTCCAAAGACGGATCGAACGATGCGATGACTTCGGCATTCGAGCAGTGCGATGTTCTGCTCGACTGCTCTCCCGGCGGCCAAGCACCGAGAATGGCCCGCTTCGCAAAAGATTTTCGGATGCACTATGCAAATCTTACCGAATACGTCGCCGAGACTGACGAGATAATCAGAATCGCCTCGGATGCCGCCACCGGGTTCATCCTCCAAACAGGTCTCGCGCCGGGTTTTGTCAACGTCCTCGCGATGTCGCTCTATGACCGCTTCAAGGCAGAATGTGGCGTAGAAAAAGTCGAGAGGGTTGCAATGAAAGTAGGTGCACTGACACGCCATGCCCAGGCACCGCATTTTTATGGTTTTACTTGGTCGCCAATCGGGGTCTCGACAGAGTATGTAAAGGGCTGTCGGGTCATGAGAGGTGGCGTTGCAAAAGAGTTGCCGGCACTTTCAGAAAGGGAAGAAATCGTGGTTGGCGGCCGACGTTTTGAGGCCGATCTCACAAGTGGCGGCGCGGCGGATCTTCCGGAATTCTTCGACGGAAGAGCGACGAATCTCGACTATAAAACAATTCGCCACCCGGGACATTTCGCTTATGCTGACAAGATCATCGCAGGGATTGAGAAAAACGATAGTTTACCCGACCGACTTCTCGAACGCTTTCTAAAAGACATCCCGATGGTTGAGGATGATTTCGTTGTCGTCCATGTTTCGGTCGACGGCTTCGATCAGAATGGCGTGAGGCGACTCGTCGAGAAGGCCTGCTTCGTTGACCCGATGACAATGAACGGGCATCACTTACGCGCGATTCAGACGACCACTGCCGGCCCTCTCTGCGAATCCGCAATGCTCTTGCTGACTAATGATTACAAAGGTGTCGTGCTTCAGAGTCAGATTGACCACAAGCGATTCCTCGAAGGACAATTCGTCCGAAACATTTATGGCGAATAGCTAGTTTGCAGATTCTTTAGGGCCCAAACATCGATCAATTAAGATAATCTCAGATGCAATCAGGCACGGACCATTCAGGTGAAGTTTCCTCAGAGGAGCCACTGGCGCCAACCCGGGATGAGCTCGGCGTCCTCGGTCCGTTTGAGAGATTTGCTTTCAGATTCACGCATCGAATGAATGCGGGCAGGCCGAAAAGATTCTGGGGTTTCTGCCAGAGGCATTTTGGATCACTTTGGATCAAGATCTGCACCTCGCGGCTGATGACTGTTTTCGGGCTCGAGAACGTTGAGGCGACGGATGTCAGCAGACCGCTACTGCTCGTTGCAAATCACAGATCGTTTTTCGACATGTACACGGTGTCGGCAGTTCTCTTCAGACAGACTGCCCGTCCGATGAAGCTGTTTTTCCCAGTCCGAGCGAAATTCTTCTACACGAATCCTGTCGGGATGCTGGTTAACCTTGTGATGGGGTGGTGGGCGATGTATCCGCCGTTTTTTCGTGAAGCTAATGAAGCTACCAAGAGAGAGTTCGACAAATACTCTCTGAACCGCCTTGTGCAGATTTGTTCCGAGGGACCTGGTCACGTGATCGGCTTTCACCCCGAGGGGAAGCGCAACCTCGATGACGATCCGTACAGTCTCCTCGCAGCCCAGCCCGGAGTGGGGGCGGTTGTGATCAAGGCAAGGCCTCAGGTCGTGCCCGTGTTCATAGCCGGCCTCGGTAACAATCTGCTGACTCAGGTGCTCGGAAATTGGTTTGGCGGTGCAAAGATTAGAATCTGGTTTGGGGCACCCGTCGATCTTTCAGAATTTTATGGACTTGATGACCGGCTGAGGACCCACAAGGCGATTGCCGACCATTTGATGTCAAAAGTTGGCGAGTTGGCAGAGAAGGACAGAGAGTGGAGTGCAAGCGTCCGCGGGTGACTACCTTCGGATGATCCGCATCCGCATTCCGTACTTCGGACGAAGAGTAATCAATGGCTCAGTGTCGACTTTCTGCGCGGGATCGAGTCTGAATTTCCAATTCCTGCCAAGACCAGCGAGAAGAAGAACCCCCTCCATCCAAGCAAAACCCTCTCCGATACAGCTTCGGATGCCACGTGAAAAAGGGAAGTAGGTGAATTTTTGGCCGGCTTCTTTGATGCTCTGGTCAGTCCATCTGTCGGGGTTGAATTCATCCGGCTGTCTCCAAAACCGAGAATCGCGATGAAGCAGATACTGCGATGTCAGAATGAGGTCTCCAGAAACCACTTGGTATCCATTGAACTCGTGGGGTTCGACGGCACTTCGCCCCATGATCCATGCAGGAGGAAAAAGTCTCATTGATTCAGCGAGCAAGGCCTCGGTGAATTTAAGCTCAGAGAAATGTCCGGGCGTGAGCGGTCCGCTGCCGAGAACCCTGTCGACTTCTTCGTGAAATCTACGCTCAGCATCTGGATTCTGGGAGAGTAGATACCAAGTCCAAGTCAGGGCGTTGGCGGTGGTCTCATGTCCCGCGAGGAAGATGGTCATGCATTCGTCCCGAATCTCTCGGTCGGACATACCGCTTCCATCTTCTTCATCCTGCGCGGCGAGCAACATCGAGAGAAAATCACCGCGCTCCTCGCCCGATGCCCGCCTCTCGGAAATAATGCTGTAAATAACGTCGTCGAGCGTTGACTTTGCCCGTTTGAATTTGAACGCCGGTGGAACCGGAAGTTTCAGCAGTAGCGGACCGAATGGCATCAGGAGGAGATTGAAAAGTCCGACGAGGTCTTCCATGGCGCGGCCGACGTTCTCAGCGTCGTTCCTAACGTCAGCATTGAACAGAACCTTGCCGACCACCTCGAGCGTCAATCGCATCATCTCTTTGTCCATGTCGCGCTCATCCCCGTCGCGCCACTCGTCTGAGATATTGCCGGCGCAGGCGATCATGGACTCCGCATATTCGTTGATCCGCTCTCGATGGAAGGCGGGCTGGATCATTCGCCGTTGCCGAAGATGACTCGCACCTTCGTTGGTCAGAAGGCCTTGTCCGAGGAAGACCTGCATGCGCTGCAGCCCGATACCCTTGATGAACTTCTGCTGATTGGTGGTCAGAAGATCGCGGAGAAGGTCCGGATGATTGATCAGAAAGACTCTTTGGGAGCCCATCTTAAACGTCGTGACATCACCCTTTGTCGATAGATTGGAGAGGAAAGCGATCGGGTCCTTGCGAAACGTGCGGAAGTGTCCACCGAAAAAATCCGCTTTGACCGAAGGTGGAAAGTTGTTCTTTTGAAGTTTCAAGTGTCGGTTGACGGTTGGTCCGTCTAAAGTTGTCAGGGTCCGTGTCGGCTATTCGTAACTCAGGGCCTCGACTGCATCGAGCCGCGCCGCCTTCAGGGCAGGATAGAGTGCGCCGATTGCACCGCCTATCAGTCCGATGACAAGCGTTGAGAGCACCAAAGTCGGATTTATCTGGACTTCAAGCGTGGTGGTTCTGCTGAGAACGGCCTTGAGTGCGAAAGTCAGAATGACGCCCAGGGCTACGCCGAGAAAACTCAGAAGCAAGGCCTCCTTCGTGACAGTCCACGCAATCTTTCCATTGCTCATGCCGAGAGATTTCATGATCCCAATCTGACGCGTCCTCTCGGTGACCGTTGTGTACATAGTGAGCAGAATGACAAGCGCCGAAACAAAAGCGGCGACACCAATCACCACATTAAGGAACACATTGAGCGCTGGAATGCTCGTCATGTAGATGCCTTCAAGGTCCTTTGTAAGAAGTAACTGCGG
>CAXRBW010000121.1:0-4790 GCA_964228775.1 Pyrinomonadaceae bacterium
CTTGCGTCCTATCCGAAATTGGATGATCGAATTTCTGATCTGTTACAGCATCACTTCGGCAGCCGGCCAATAGTCCACTTGTATGACCATCATCACTGCCACGCAGCATCATCATATCTGCTTTCCGGATATTCCAATGCCCTAAGTATTTCTTTGGATAATTCCGGGGACTCATGTTCTGGGATGATATCGGTTTGGGATGGAAACAAAGTGGACGTTCTGAAAAGGATTGATCGGCAGGACTCACTCGGCATTTTTTATGGGATGCTAACCCAATTTCTAGGGTTCCGTTTCAACACAGATGAATACAAGGTCATGGGTCTGTCGTCCTTCGAGGAACCCGACGCTGGACTAATTGATCATTTTGAGAAAATCATTCGGTTTGATGGAGCCGGAGGAGTTGAGGTTAACCAAGACTTCGACAGAAGGAACGAAAACGGCAGATTATATACCACTGATTTTTCAACAAGATACGAACCACTTTATTCTACAAAGTGGCTAGAATTTTTCGGCCCGCCCAGGTTCCGAGGTGAGGAACTATCGATACTGCACAAAAAGATAGCTGCATCGGCACAACACGTTTTTGAGAACGTATTGGTTGATCTCGTTGCTTTCTGGACCAAGAAAACCAACCAAAGGAGGTTGTGCCTTTCTGGTGGTTGCTTTCAAAACGTGAAGGCAGTTTCAGAGATCCGAAAACGCTCCAACGTCAGCGAAATATTCATTCCACCTGCTGCCGGCGACAACGGGCTCTCGATGGGAGCAGCTCTTCTAAGAACAACTGAACTCGGACATAGGCCACCCCGCTTGACGAGCGCAAGTCTCGGACCTTCCTTTTCCAACAACACAATTGAAAACGACCTATCCAATTGGGGAGCAAGTTTTGAAAGAGTCGAATCGAGCTCCGAATTTACGGCAGACGCTCTCGCCCGGGGTGAAGTAGTTGCGTGGTTTCAAGGCGGCTTGGAGTTCGGTCCCCGAGCGTTAGGGAACCGGTCAATACTTGCAAACCCTAACGTTCCATCCATCAAAGAAAAAATAAACAGCATCATCAAAAAAAGGGAACGTTTCCGTCCGTTTGCTCCATCCATCCTGGAGAGAAGAGCAAGGGAACTCTTCCCCGAAATAGTTGCATCACCGTTCATGACAGAGATCTTTTCGGCATCAAGTGAGGCGAGGAATGTGTTGCCAGCGGCGGTACACATTGACGGAACAGCTAGGGTTCAAACCGTGTCAGCTGATGCGCCAAAATTCTTTGATCTGATTTCAAAATTTTTCGGCCTCACCGGTATCCCGGCTGTTCTCAACACCAGTTTCAATATCGCAGGTGAGCCAATAATATGCTCTCCGTTCGACGCAGTCAGATCTTTCTACTCTTCACCACTAGATCGATTGGTGATTGGTGATTTTGTGGTGAGGAAATGAACCCATTTAATGAATTGACAGAAAAGGGCTTCTCGGTTGCTGGAAAAGTCGAGCTTTTCAGAATGCTCATTGGACTAGAGCAATTCCTTTCAGACAAAAAAGTACCTCCAGAAGATCAACCGACCGTTGCTCGTAGCGCTCAAATTTCAGGTAACGTTGTTATCGGCAAGGGTGCAAAGATCCTTGAAAATGCAGTTGTCAAAGGACCCTGCGTTGTCTCGGAGGGCGCCATAGTTGGGAGCTATACGCTAGTCCGCGGCCCCTCATACATTGGCAAGCATGCGATTGTAGGAAACCACTGCTATATAACGAATTCGTTTTTGGCGGACTATGCGAGGGTCACCCACTTTTGCGGGGTTTCAAGAAGCATTATTTTTCGTAACGCCTGTTTGTCGACCTTCGTCAATACACCAACACTGCGGGCAGACAGAGCCCCCATCTTGATTGAAGAGAATGGCGAAAAGCTAGAGTTTAAAAAAATCGGTGCGGTTTTCGAGCGAGATTCATACGTAGCCCCACATGTTATGATAATGCCCGGGGTTAGAATTGGTGAGGGCAGTTTCATCGGTTCGTTTCAAGTTGTCGAAAAGGACGTTTCTCCTGGAATTCTTTTGAAACCCGATATTCCAGTTGTCGAAAAGCCTTTTGATCGAACATTTCCTGAAGTGCCCCCTGGAGGCGATATCTCCGCACAAACGGACTCTGAGGTCGGTAAATGAACCTCGCGCTCCAGCACACAAATTTCATCATGAGCAAGTTGTTGGTTATCTGTAGACACGGAAAGTATGATCCCGGTTTTGAGGTGCTCAACGAGGAAGGAGTTCGTCAAGTAAGAATGATGTCGGGATCGTTATCGGTGTTTTTTGATGACGCTGTAAGTATCTGCCATTCGGACGGTCCTCGTTCAACACAATCCGCAAGGATAGCATGCGAGTTTTTCGGAGAAAGAGCCAAGTATTCCGGCAAAGTCGCGGCGACGAATCCAATTGACTCGCTACATGGACGTGTTGGGAACATTATCTATTTTACGAGCGGAGAGCAAATGAACGAGATTCTACCTGACCTTTTTAGTAGTACCGCGTATTGCTGTTCGGATTATCGTGCGACAAAAGGAAAGGTCTACGCGGAGGCGTTCGAGATATTAGATTCTGGTAAAGTGTTTCATCGCCACTCATTGGAAATCTACTAGGTCTCCGAGAATTGGCTTGTGTGGCTGACTGACCGCCAGCGCTCTGCGTACCCGTCATGCCCCAACCCCAAAGTGGCCTACTTTTGCGCCGCCATCTGGTCGGATTTTACTCCGCCGTTGATACCGCTTACTGATTGATAAATCAGTAAAAAATGACCTATAATCGTTAAAGCGGTAGAGTTGGTGTTTAGCATCACTTGGGATTGTGATGTGTTGCATGCAAAGGATAAACATGAAGGTATCGAGTATTAAAATCAGAAATTTTCGCGGACTTCGGACAGCAGATCTTGATCTCGATAGGTCGCAAGTTTTTCTCGGAGATAACAACACCGGTAAAACGACCGTCTTAGAGGCACTTGATCTCGTCCTGGGCCCAGACAGACTGAATCGTTTTCCTGTTGTAGATGAGCATGATTTTTACCTCGGTAACTACTTCACGTCTGAAGATGATCCACCGCTGGGTAAAGAAATCATCGACGGAAATTTTGAAAAATTGGACAAGCTTTTTTCAAATGAAAACGACAAGACCATAACCATTTTCGTGCAGCTGACTGATCTCTCCGATGAGCAAAAATCTGCCTTCGGAGGTAGGTGTGAATTCTACTCAAAGACTGAAAACAAAATCTTGGATCAGGGAGATATAGGTGATGTCGACAGTTCATCCATTTCAGACTGCCTGCGCGTAATTTTCATAGGATACTACGACGCTGAAATCGATGATTTCGTTGGCAAAACATACTATTATAAAGACCTGTATGCTGAGCAATGTAATGAAGTTTTTAAGAGAGAAAAACAACTTATTGGATTTCTGTACTTGCGTTCTTTGCGCACCGGCTCACGCGCCCTCAGTCTTGAACGAGGCAGTTTGCTAGACATCGTGCTTCGTGCGCGAGAAGTAAAACCCAAAATGTGGGAAGATGTTCTTCAAAAATTAAGCGAAGCACAAATTCCAATCGACGAAAAAGATGAAATTGGCTCGGTACTGTCGGATGTTCAAACTGCAATAAACCGATACGTTCCCAAAGAGTGGGGATCTGCCCCAAAACTTAAGGTCTCTCGGATGACCCGAGAAGACTTGCGGCGGACCATTGTTGCCTTCATCGAAACTAGCGGCGATCACAGCGCTCCTTTCTTTCGACAGGGGACAGGCACTGCTAACATGTTGGTTTTGGCACTCTTGTCCATCATTCGAGATAACAAGCAAAATGTCATCTTTGCCATGGAGGAGCCGGAGACAGCGATTCCGCCTCACGTTCAGAAGCAGATTGTAGATGAAGTCGTTAACAATTCGGATCAGTCGATATTCACCTCTCATTCTCCGTACGTGATTGAAGAATTCGATCTGGAAAAGATCGCCATTCTTTCAATTGGAGACAAAGGTGAGCTCAGTCAGCATTTCGTGAGTATCAATGATCCGAGTTGCTACAATTATCATCAGTACTTTCGATCTCAGCTCTGTGAAGGACTATTGGCCAGACGAGTCATAGTCTGCGAGGGCACAACCGAGGTCTCAATCCTTGCAGGGCTTTCACGTCATTTGGCCCGGCTGAATCCTGACGAATTTGCTGACCTAACAGCGTTGGGATATTGCCTAGTCAATTCCCAAACAGATAGCCAAATATTAAATCACACCAATGCCTTAAGCGGGATCGGCAAACATATTTCCATATTTTGTGACGCGCAGGGCGCCGCAGAAAAATCTAATATGGAAAGCGCGGCAGATGAGGCATTTATTCATAGCTACAAGCGTATCGAGGACTTACTTGTTGCGGAAATCCCTGAAGCTGCAAAGCTGCGTTTTGCATCCAAGTTTCCTTGGCCGCAGTATGTTATTGATGCTGTGCCTGATCCAGTAAGTGAAGTAGACGAAGCGCTCACTCGATACCTGAGAAAGACCAAGGCCTCGGGGGGCGCCATGACCCTTCTGTCGGAATGTCTTGAGACAGAAGTGCCGACGTTCCTCAAAGACATGATTCGAACTCTGACTGTGGCGGCTAGGCCTGGGCCAGAAGAGACAGAAAACGAAGCTCATGCAGATTGAATTAAGTGAACGTCAGCTCCAGTTCCTGGAGGCAGAAAACCACACCCTGGTAACCGGTGGCGCCGGATCCGGCAAAACAACAGTTGCAATAATCAAGGCTGCTGCGCTGTCCCACTTGCTGGCGTTTAAATCTCA
>CAXRBW010000122.1:0-8324 GCA_964228775.1 Pyrinomonadaceae bacterium
TGATGAGGAAGTCCTCAGCCATTCCTATGATCTCAGGATTGCAAGGCGGCTCATCCGTTACCTCCGTCCGTATTGGAAGTCCGTCTTTTTGGCTCTTGTCCTCACCCTTCTGACCAATGCCCTAATAAGTCTTCAACCACGGTTTACGCAATACGCCGTGGACGACTTTATCGTGCCAAAAAGTATCGATGGCCTCTCCCTCTTTGCACTCTTATTCTTCGCCGTCTTCCTGCTCCGCTTCATATTCAGTTATCTGCAAGAGGTGACACTCAACCGGGTGGGGCAAAAGGTCATGTTGGACCTGAGGTCTGAAATCTTCGCAAAACTTCAGAAACAGGATGTCCGCTATTACGACAAGAATCCGGTGGGGCGCATCATCACTCGCCTGACGGGTGATGTCGACTCTCTCAACGAGCTTTTCACATCCGGGGTGATCGATGTTCTCGGAGATCTCGTGATCATTCTTGCCATCATTTCACAGATGTTTTACATGGAATGGAAGCTTGCCGTCGTCGCTCTTGTGACTGTTCCATTGCTGTTTGTTGCGACGAATTGGTTCCGAAAACACGCTCGAGCGGGGTTTGACAAGGTGCGGACACGGACTGCGAAGCTGAATGCCTTTCTACAGGAACACATATCAGGAGCGCAGACTGTTCAGCTCTTCAATGCCGAACGCAAGGTTCGTGAGCGATTTGCCGATATCAACGACCAATATCGCAGAGCAAACATTGAAACCATCTATTACTATGCAATCTTCTATCCGATGGTCGATTTCATCAGTGCCTTTGGAATTGCGATAGTCATATTTTTCTTCGGCTTTGAATATCTTGCGGGACTCACAACTGCCGGACAGGTCATAACACTCGGCATTCTTGCCTCTTTCATCCAATACTCCCAACAGCTATTCCAGCCTATCCGCGATCTCTCCGATAAATTCAACGTGCTACAGGCGGCGGTTGTTGCGGCAAGGCGCATCTTTCTTCTTCTCGACTCTGACATCGATGTGCAAACACCAAAGGAAGCAAAGAAATCGGGAGTGGCGACAGGGACGATCGAATTTCAGAATGTCTGGTTCGCCTACCAGGATGAGAATTGGGTACTCAAAGACGTCAGTTTCAAGGTGGAAGCAGGTGAATCCGTCGCCATCGTCGGACACACCGGATCGGGAAAGACGACCGTCACTAATCTTCTAATGAGATTCTATGATGTTCAGAAGGGCAAGATTCTGCTAGACGGAGTCGACATCAGAGAATGGGATCTAGAAAGTCTTCGACAAAATTTCGCTGTGGTGTTGCAGGATGTTTTTCTGTTTTCAGGTTCCATTGAAGAAAACATAACTCTCGGCAATCCTTCGGTTGAACGGGCACGGGTAGAATGGGCTGCCGAGGAGGTCAGGGCATCGCGTTTTATTCAAGGTCTCAACGGCGGTCTCGATCACGAGGTCAGAGAAAGAGGGGCAGGTCTCTCGGTTGGCCAAAAGCAACTCATTTCATTTGCGCGGGCCCTTGCCTATGATCCAAGCATTCTGATTTTGGATGAGGCAACGAGCTCGATAGACACTGAGACGGAACACTTAATTCAGATTGCCGTCAATCGGGTGATGGATAAACGGACTTCCTTGGTCATAGCCCATCGACTATCAACAATCCAGCGCTGTGCCCGCATCCTAGTCTTCCACCATGGTGAGCTGAGGGAGTCGGGGTCTCACAACGAACTCCTCGGTGTTAAGGGGCTATATTGGCGCTTACACCAACTTCAATACGCCTAAAGAGCGATTGCCTGCTCTCGATTTACATCCCTTTTGGGTGCGTTTTGGAGGACCCACACATAATCAGATTTGTAGCTAGGCCTTCCGAACCGATATTCTGCCTACATACAGGAAACTACGTTGGCTACAATCACACCGCCGTCGTAGAGGAATAAAAGCGATGTACAAGAACATTTTCTTTATTGTAGTAATCACATTCTTTCTGCTTTTCGGCTTTACCGCTTCAACATTCTCTCAGACAAATAGGATCACAGGATTTGTGTTCGGCCCTTCACGGCAGCCAGTACCGCAAGCATATGTTGAGCTGCTCAACGATGTTAATACAGTTATTTACAGAACACGGACTGACAACTCGGGATACTACAGCTTCCTAGGTATGGCGGCCGGCCGGTACACGGTTCGCGTCGATCCAATTGGCACATCGCTAGCTCGCACAAATGAAGGGGGGCAGGATTTGTTTGAGGCAATGAGCCAGGAGGTTGAAATAGTGAATATACCGAGTCCGGGTAGGCTTAGCTCGGACATGGTCCAAAAAGATTTTTATTTAAAGCTACGTCGACAACCAAGTGATGCCAATTTCGGTAAACCAGGAGTTGTTTTCGCACAAGATATCCCCAAAGATGCTCGAAAATCATACGAAAGGGCGATGAGGGATTTTGAAGATGGAAATCTTGATTCGGCGGCGAGAAATCTCGATCTGGCTCTGAAAGCTTTTCCAGACTATTTTGACGCTCTGAACAGGGTCGGCAGGGAATACATCAGGTTGAAAAAATTCAGCGAGGCTGTACCTTACCTAAAGAGAGCCAGTATCGTCAATTCAAAAGATCCGAAGATTTGGTATGCACTTGCTTATGCAACCTGCAACACCGACTTACTCACTGACTGCCTCGAAAGCGCGAAGAAGGCGACTGACTTATCTCCGAAGTCTGCAGATGTATTTTTACTTTACGGCATGGCTCTCAGAAAGTCACAGCAGTACGAACAGGCCGAAAGCGTAATGCTAAAAGCAAAGGACTTGGCAGAAAATAAAAATCCAGATGTTTCATGGAATCTTGCATTGTTATATGAAAGGAATCTTAACCGTCCTCTAGATGCCGTTCGGGAATTGGAAGAATTTCTACGGCTGTCTCCTAAAAGTCCGGATGCTGACTCAATCAGAAAGTTGATTGCGGCGCTCAGACAGAAAGCCAATACAACCAAATAAAAGAAAGACCGCCCGATTGCTCGGGCGGTCTCGAACTCCAATCCGATTTAGGTCGGATTAGAAAAGGAGGCGGAATCCAAGGCGGACCGTTCTCGGTCCCTGGAAACCCGACGCCATGCGGTAACGACCATCTGTTCTGTTGAGGGTCGTCGCGTTACCTGCTAAGTAGGTGTTGATTGCACTGAGCAACGTTCCACCCGTGTACGCATTTGTTGCATCGACTTCTGAAAGCCCAAAGGTCGCGGCTGACATTGTCACAGCTGATTTCGACGTGTAGAGGCCTGTGATGTTCTTTTCATCAAGCAGGTTCAGCACGTTGAAATCAAACGCGGCCGTGAAACGATTGTCACGTCCGAATTTGTACTTATGCGTGTACAGGAAGTCCGTGTTCGTAAAGGTTTCAGTTCGTCCTAGATCGCCTCGGCCGAGGAAGATCGAGGTGGTGATGAAACCAATCGTTGACGTCTGCGGAGTACCCGACTGAGCAGTGGTGAAGAACGAGAAGGTTGACTCCTGGTTCTTGCTTCCACCCCAGTTGTAGATGTACGCACCGTAAGCGTTGAACACGTGTGGACGGTCAGTCGCGAGACGACCGTTGTCGGGTGTTCCTGCAGCGGTAAATCCGAGGTGCGGGAGGTCGAAGAAGCGGTTGACGCCAGGTGACGTACGACCAGCTTCATCCGAGCTCGCGAGACCCGAATAGTTACCATAGAGACGGCTATAAGTGTAGTTCGTGTTGAAGTAATAGTTGTTTCTCAACCTTCTTTCAACCGTGAACTCGAGACCATCATAGCGCCTCTCTGGCGTTGCCGCCTTGGTGTATCCGAGCTGTTTAAGAAGCGACAAATGGAGACCCGATCCCGGGTTACCAATGATGTACGCTTCCGAGCCAGCATTGTTACGAACGCCCGCATCTTCAATCGCCCAATCCACGTTCTTGTACGTGTAACGGGTACGGAAGATGTAGTTTTCGTTTAGCTGACGCTCGAATCCGAACGTATATTCGGTCTGCTGGAAGCCCTTCATGTCAGGGTCAACCTTGCCGTCGAAAATCGTCGCATTCGGGTTGTTCGAAGCGATTCGGTAATCGTACTGGCAGCGGCTGAGGCCACTTCCGATTGAAGCAGTACCACCAGGGCATGATCCGCCCGGAGCGTCATTGAAGTTACCAACGATGCTGGCAACAGTGTAGAACGTCCTGTAAGGACCATGGGTCGGCATGATGTCAAAGAAGTCTTCACGGTAGAAGTCTCCTCCGAACGAACCACGAGGCATCTCGAACTTGAGACGATCATGGAACTTACCATAGCTTGCGAACACCTTGTTCTTACCATCACCCATGAGATCCCAAGCGAATCCCAAACGCGGCGCAAGTTTGTCGCCCCAACCGAAGTTGATTGGCGGAGCAAGGCCGTTGAACGACGGAAGGTCTTCCTTCTCCATGCGAACGCCAAGGTTGAGCGTTAGACGCTTACCAATGGTCCACTTGTCCTGGAAATAAACACCTTGGTTGGTATTGGTACCCTTACCAACTGTTCCGTAGCGGTACATGAATCCACAGCCGATGTTGCCAGCGGTGGGGGTGTACGGAGCTCCAGCGAGTGCGGCGCAGTCAATGTTGTAGTACAGGTAAACGACACCAGTCTTGATGTAACCCCTGTTAACTTCATTGAGAATTCGTGACCACTGATAACCACCCTTCAGCTCGTGACGACCACCAGCATTGAAGAAATAGGTCATGTCGCCCTCGATGTTGGTTCGCTTCGACACGTCGAAACGAGTAACCGAGTTAGACGGGTCTGAATAGCCAGACGGACATCCGTTTGCAAAAGTGGACGGAGGAGCATAAGCACCTGTCGCACAGATGAAGCGGGTCTGCTCGCTCGGAACCATGTAAGCTGCGCTCTTTTCATTCAAGAAACCGCGCGAGAAACGGCCAGTAACACTGACGTTGCTCGACGGAGTCCAGTTGGCCTGCGCGGTGACGTTATTTGAATTCTGACGTCCGCCCTGCTGGCTGTAGAGCTGTGCTCCAGTGAGTGTTCCAATTGAACCGCCGAAGTTGACCGAGGCCGGTGAGCTTCCGAGAGCGACGGTGCCGAAAGGAATCACACCCTGAACCTTGATTGGGTTCCAAAGGTAAGTGGCACTGACGCGCAGATTGTTCATCGGCGCTGCATCGAGACGCATGAAAGCATACTCGTATGTCGTCTTAGCCTTGTAGGTCTCAGAGAATCTGTAAGCGCGGGTTGCGGCCGGGGCAGTCGTAAAGAACTGCGTGGTCACATCGCTCTCGAAGATCTGCGGAGAATAGGCGGTATAGAACCAGAGCTTATCCTTGACGATCGGACCGCTGAGGTTCGCCGTCGGGAAATAGTTCATACCTTCAGACTTGGGCGGAGTGATGTACTCCATCGTCTGAGTGAAGGTTGCACCTGTTCCTGCCGTAAAACGCTGGAGCGACGGACGTGCTCCGCCTTCAAGCTTCTTCGACTGGAACTGGATACCAAATTCGCCGCGGTAATCATTACCACCGCCTTTCGTCACAACGTTGATAACACCGCCGGTCGCGCCGCCGAATTCTGCTTCGAATCCGCTCGACTTAACCTGAACTTCCTGAACGAACTGCGTCGGGATGGCGTTGTTGCCGTTGAGAACACCGGTACGGAAGTTCGAGACTTCCTGACCGTCGATGATGAATGAGTTTTCCGAACCAGAGGCACCGTCGACCGAGAAGCCGCCAGCGAGGCCTTCGCCACGTGTTCCGGGAGCAGTCTTGATAACGCTGGTGAAGTCAACACCCTTCGGAAGAAGTTCGATCTTCTGCGAGTTAACGCTGGTCTGAACCTTATTCTCAGTAGTGTCGACAGGAGCTGTTAGCTCTGCAGTCACATTGACCACGGACTCTCCACCAGAAACGGTCAACTGGAAGTTGACAGTTGTGGAAACGCCGAGTGTGACAGTCTGGTTGTTGCGGGTCGAGGCCTGGAATCCACCGGTCTTAGCAACCGAAACGTTGTACGAGCCGGGCGGCACGAGACGAACGATGTAGTTTCCCTCGGAGTTGGTAGTGACAGTGCGGGTGTAGCCGATGCTGGTACCGCTGACGGTAACCGAAGCATTCGGGACAACAGCTCCGTTCGGATCACTGACCGTACCCTGAATTTCACCGAACTGTTCCTGCGCCATGGCGCTCATGCTAAAAAACAGCACGCTCAGAACGATCGATGAAAAGAATACTAATGTCTTTTTCATATTGATCTCCTTTAATGATCTCCTTAACAAGGTTGGTAGTTTTTGGAAGAAAACTTGACCGTTAGTGCTCCTTACAATTCCAAAGCCACAACTCTACGCCGTCAAATAAAAGATGTAAGTCTAATATATAGAACATTTAGATACCTTTGAGGACCCTCGGTTTGGAATCTAAAAACCGTTAATTCCTTCAATTATTTGAAGTTTGTCCAAATGTTCGGATTTTTGTCGGTTTTTCGGGCGCTTTTTGCCAATTGACCGATGTCTGATTGGGGCCCCCACGTAAATACCCCGTCACCGCCCTAATTAACCTCTTGGAAATAACGCTCAAAGGCTGATTTAATAGGGCAAATTCGATTTTCGGTGGTCACTCACCGACCCCAGATGCGGCACTCAGAATGGAAAAAAACTACCGGGATTCCGTCCACAACATAATTCAGTTAAAAACCGACACCGAAGAGGGGCGGTTGCTTGTTCGACTGATCGACACGGCCGAATTCCAGCGACTGCGGCGAATCCGTCAGCTTGGTTTGGCGCATTTCGCATATCAAGGCGCAGAGCATTCACGCTTCACACACAGTCTCGGGGCAATGCATCTTGCGACAAGGATATTGAACAGGTTCAAAGATGAATACGGAATCAGCGAGAGCGAAGTTCTTGCGGTCAGATGTGCTGCACTGCTTCATGATATAGGCCATGGTGCCTTCTCTCACGTACTAGAGAGTATTCTGGATTTTCATCACGAGGATTTCACAATAGAAGCCATCTTGAGTTCCCATACTGAAGTTGGACAGGTGTTGAAAGATTATTCGCCGAAACTTCAAGAAGATGTAGCGGCGATTATCAGAGGAGACTTCAAGCCTTTTGCTCTCGCCCAATTGGTTTCATCACAGTTGGATGTCGACAGAATGGATTATCTCCTTCGCGACAGCCTCATGACGGGAGCGAAGTACGGAATCTATGATCTTGAGTGGATCGTGAAATCAGTCGGTATTGACCGCACAAATGATCGACTTTTCATATCGGCACAAGGAATTTACGCCGTTGAGGACTATCTCCAAGCGCGATACTACATGTTCCGCCAAGTCTATTTCCATCGCACTTTACGGGCGGCCGAGGCGGTACTTAAATCCATCCTCAGACGGGCACTTTACCTCGTGAACACGGGTCATGAACTTTGGTACGCGAAGGGGACTTCTTTTGAATCGGTGGTTGCAGGTCGGACACTTTCACTTGCCGAACATCTGGCGATGGACGATTCGGATTTTATTTTCCATATAAAACAATGGCAGTTATCTGATGACCCGATTCTTTCAGATCTTGCAACGCGTTTTCTGAACCGACAATTGTTCAAGGCGTTCGATCTCGACATGCCGGAATCGGAGCGTGGGGATTTTGTAAAGCGGGTCCGAGAGATGGTTGTAGATGAAAGTTTCGATCCGAGTTACTACTGTATCGAGGACAAAGCCGGTGATGTTCCCTATTATTTTTATACAAGTGATACGGAAAAGCCCAAAGATCTAATCTTTGTCGAGGACGGATTTTCGCGACCAGAATATAAAGAGATTTCGGAAGTTAGTACGGCCGTGAAAGGTTTACAGAAGGCATATCATATACATCGATTGTGTTTTCCGTCGGAACTCCGAGACAAGGTCATCGGTTTTTACAAACGGTGAGTTGACCCTCTCTCTCTTGCGCGATGAAACACCCACGCGGCTTCCTAAAACTCTGTTTACTGATCGGCGGGACTCTTCTCTTGTACTCCCTTTGGGTGTTCGGATGTCTTTTTGTGGGAAGCCGTAACTCATGGAGACGCTTCATTTACAGCTCATGGGCGGGTTTCTTCAAGGGTCTGCTCGGGGTCCGAATCACTGTCGTGGGAAAGGTGCCGAAGCCACCGTATTTTCTCGTTGCAAACCATATGGGCTACGCGGATATTCCGGTACTCAGATCGGTTCTCGAGGGTGTATTCGTGGCCAAACATGAAATCTCACAATGGCCAGTCGTCGGCAGAATCATTTCGAACATGGGCAACATCTTCATCAACAGACAGAGCAGGGCTGATATTCCAAGGGCGGGCGAAGAAATTCTCGCAGCACT
>CAXRBW010000123.1:0-5203 GCA_964228775.1 Pyrinomonadaceae bacterium
CGAGGCCAAGGAGACTTACACGATACCTTAGGGCTTTGAACTGGAGTGCAAAGGCCTTCCGCTTGGAAGGCCTTTTGCTTTTCAGATGATTTTGCTTTGTAGGGTAAAGAATTTAGACTTCACCAATAATTTATTTCTGAATTATTCGCTTTTGAAATGCCAGACGCAGAAATCATCTGTCTACAGTGTAAGAAGCCGTTCACGTTTTCTGAGAAAGAACAGGAGATGTTCTATCAGAGGAATATGAGCGCACCTCAGAGGTGTCAGGTTTGCCGTCCTAAAAAGACTTCACGGACGGCACACGGCGACCGATTTGAGATTCTCTGCAGCAACTGTGGAAAGAAAGATTTCGTCGCTTTTCCTCCAAAGGTCGGCCGACCGGTTTTCTGTCGCGTCTGTCACGGAGCATCTCAAGTTTCCAGAAAGCGCTGATTGCGATCGATAAAAACATGTCAACCGTCCTCTATACCAAGAATGATGACGTCGTTACGATTACATTGAATCGTCCCGATGCCCTTAACGCACTCTCGCTTGAGCTGACCTCAGACTTATCGACCGCAATCAGACGTGCAATTGCCGACTATGCGCGTGCAATAGTTCTGACAGGTGAGGGGCGAGCGTTTTGTTCAGGCGGAGACCTCCGTGAAATGAAGGCGATGGCTTCAAAGGACGGAAAGGTGGAGGCATACATGGAGGAGCCTCTCGGCGCGCTCCATGAGGTCATACTTTTGATAAGGGAGACTCCAATCCCATTTATCGCTGCGGTCAATGGAATTTGCGCGGGTGCCGGGACGAATTTTGCACTCGCTTGCGACCTTGTAGTCGCCGCCGATGACGCGTCATTCAACGAAGCCTTCGTGAAAATTGGACTCTCGCCGGATTGTGGCGGCACGTTTTTTCTACCCCGTGCTGTCGGAGAGAAGAAAGCGGCAGAACTTTTTATGACTGGAGAGTCCCTGACCGCTGATGTCGCATTGAAGCTCGGACTGATAAACAAAGTAGTGTCCCGTGACAACTTGCTCGCAGAGGCCACTACTCTCGCGGTCAAATTAGCATCTCAGCCCACAGGCTCACTGGGTCGCATCAAGAAGATGCTCAACGCATCGTTCTCGAACGACTTGAGATCGCAACTCGAACTCGAGCATGAGATGCAGATTGAATCGGGTAAGAGTGATGATTTCAAGGAAGGCGTCACAGCTTTCTTTGAAAAGCGTCCCCCCAAATTCACGGGCAGATAAATTCCTGTAGAATATAGGTGTGCAGGGCCGTCGGGCTTCTAGCCCGGTGGCTTTTTAACATTTAACGTGACTGAGAACCTTACATATTGGCAGCTGCTGACGAGAAAGAGAGATTTTCGCAACCTTCTTATCGGACAGTTTGTCTCTGAAACCGGCAATTGGTTCATGTTCATTGCGGGGCTCGGTCTTGTACGTTCGGTTTCGGGGGGATCAGCGATGGCCGCGGCGACGCTCTTCGTCTGCCGACTTCTCCCGTTTGCACTGCTTTCGCCGATAGCGGGCGCCTTTGCCGATAGATTTTCAAGACGACAGCTGATGATTTGGACCGACCTTATCAGGGGCCTCGTCGCATTCGCATTCTTATTCGTCCACGGTCCGACCGATCTTTGGATTGCTTATTCCGCAATGGCAGTCTTGTCTGGCTCGAGTGCATTCTTCGAGGGTGCAAAGAATGCCGCCACACCCAACCTCACAGGCGCAAATGGGTTGCTCGCAGGAACCGCCCTGATGTTCTCAACTCGATTTCTGCTCATGGCCGTAGGCTCCGCTCTAGGCGGTGTCGCATCCGTGATGTTCGGCTATGACTTCGCATTCATCATCAACGGGCTCTCATTTTTTATTTCGGCGTACACAGTTTGGTTAATTCCTGAAGAATCGACCCGTGATAGTGAGACCGCCGCGCGACAGAAAGAACTTCGTCCGTCAATTTTCAGTGAATTGAAGGAAGGCGTTGAGTACACGATTAAAAATAGATTCGCCTTTACTATTCTGCTCATCAACATAATTTGGGCACTCGGTGGCGGAGCCATCAACATGGTGTTCGAGCGGCTTGGGGGCACCTACTTCGCACAATTACACGGTTTAAATCCTGACAACGCCGTGGCCCTGATGTGGGTTGCCAATGGTCTCGGACTATTCATCGGAATGATGATTGCCCACCGTGTGGATGGGGTGCTTGGATTGCGGAAGGCGCGCGGAAAATTTATCGGTTGGGGACTTATAATCCACGGGCTAGTCTTCGCCGTTGGCGGTTTAATGCCGTCAATATTGTTGTTCTGCGTTTTCTGCCTTGTTTCAAGGATCATAGTGGGAACTGAGTACGCAGTTCAGGAAACTGTTTTTCAAAAGAGTCTGCCCGATTACATCCGAGGGCGGATTTCTACTCTGGACCGTGGAGCGGAGATTACGACTTGGGGTCTCGCAAGTTATCTCGCCGGACTCTCGACCTATATAATCTCGGAGCAGAGCCTGACAGTCATCTCGGGTATCATCGCCGCTCTCTCCGGAGTCATTTGGTTCATGCGTGAAGGCTCGGATGAGCCTCAAGAAACACCTTCCGCAGCAGGACGGATCAGTAGCTGAATCTACGATATCGATTCTGTGAAACAGGTTTGACACCCTTAGGGTCAAATTGAGAAAGTTTGAGCAGAACAGTAATCCATCAGTGAGAATGTCTTCAGAAACTCCAGAAATAATCATCCGCGAATGCGACACCATCGAAGAGATGAAGAAATGTGTCGAGATTCAGCGGCGTGTGTTTTCATCCACCGATCTTGAGATTTCACCTGCCCGTCATCTCTTAGTAAGCAAGCATGCCGGGGGCTGGACGTTGGGAGCATACGTCGGCGACGCGCTTGCTGGTTTCGTCCTATCGGTCCCGATGTTTCGCGGTGACGGACGCGCTCTTTATTCCCATATGACGGGAGTCGAAAAGGAGTTTCAGAACCTCGGAATCGGTGCGAAGTTGAAGTGGGCACAACGGCAAAGAGCACTAGAGGAAGGCATCAACTACATCAAATGGACTTTTCAGCCAGTCCTCGCGCGTAATGCCTATTTCAACCTTGAAAGACTGGGCGCGGAAATCAAGACTTACATGCCGAACTTCTACGGATTCGATTCCGATGGTAATTCCGACGTCGGCGATGCAGTTGGAGTTCCGAGTGACAGATTGTTTGCCGAGTGGAAGCTCGATTCGCCGAAAGTGACGGCGCTTGCGAATGGTGAAACATGGTTCGAACGCGCCGAGGTTCGTGCTCGGATAGAGGTACCAACGGACTGGAACAGCCTGATTCTGCGTGATCCAAAAACAGCCTTAGCGGAACAAGATAGGGTGAAATCTGAATTCGAGAATGCGCTTTCCGCAGGGCTTGTCGCCCGTGGTTTCGAGAGAAGTGACACGCATCCTGCATTTCTGCTTTATTGACCAACGTGCTTGAAGTTAACGAAGACATTCGAATTGCAGAAACACTGTCCTCCGAGTTCTATACGGAGGATAGATTTTTCACCGAGTCGTCCGCGAGAATATTCGCCCGCACCTGGCAGCTATGTTCATTGGCTTCGGACATCAACGGTCTCAAGCCGGTGACGCTACTCGAGAACGTTCTTGATGAGCCGATTTTGTTTTCAAGGGATGGAGACAACATCAACTGTCTTTCAAATGTGTGCACCCATAGGGGGATGATCCTTGTCGAGGAGCCATGCTCCGCCTCAGGCATCAGATGCGGATACCATGGCAAACGGTTTGGGCTGGACGGGAAGTTCTTGAGCATGCCGGAGTTCGAGGAGGCTCGGAATTTTCCGTCTGAAAAAGACGATCTTCCTGCGGTCCCGAGTGGCCGATGGGGAGATTTCATGTTCGCCTCAGTTGCTCCAGTCGCTCCGCTTGAGAACTTTTTTGATGACGTTAGCCGCCGAACTTCAGGAATCGATCTTTCGAAACTCAAACTTGTCGGGACCAAGGATTATATTGTTGACGCACATTGGGCGCTGTATTGCGAAAACTTTCTCGAAGGTTTTCATGTTCCGTTCGTACATCCGGCATTGATGAAGACGCTTGATTACGACAGCTACACGACCGAAGTCTCGAGATTTTCGAGTGTGCAGACAGCATGGGAGTCAAAACCGTCTGAAGCAGACGTTAAGAGGGTGCTGGAGCTCGGTGTAAATCCGTTCGAGCAGGGCGTCGCCGCACTCTATTTTCTGGTGTTTCCAAATCTGATGCTCAACTTCTATCCTTGGGGTCTTTCGGTAAATATAGTTAGGCCCATGACGAAAGCAATGACGACCGTCAGCTATATGACCTTCGTCGGAGATGAGAGCAAGACCGGTGTCGGAGCCGGCGGGGACCTCGATACTGTCGAACTCGAAGACCAAGCGGTCGTAAGAAAGGTCCAGAAGGGGGTCAGGTCTGCGTTTTACGACCGCGGCCGATATTCTCCGACCCGGGAACAGGGAACACACCATTTTCATCGATTGATTTGTGAGTTCATGAATGCACGTTAGTGCGAGACAGAATCCATAACGGCATGCCGAAAAAGTCCAAAGAAGCAGCAAAGAGGGCCGAGGTTCTTCGTCGGGAGATAGAACGACACAATGAACTCTATTACCAAAAGAGCGATCCCGAAATTTCGGACGCCGAGTTTGACGCTTTGCTCGCGGAACTCAAAGAGATAGAACAAGAGAACCCGGAACTTGCGACATCCGACTCGCCCACCCAGAGGGTCGGCGGCAAAGCCGAGGGCTTCAAGCCGTTTGTACATCGTGTCCCGCTGATGTCCCTCGACAACTCCTATGACCTCGATGATTTGAAGGCATTTGATGAGCGGGTCAGAAAACTGGCTGACGGACGTTCATTCACTTATGTTGCAGAACTCAAAATCGATGGACTCAGCGTCGCACTCCACTATGAGAACGGTGTCCTGTCTGCAGGTGCAACGCGGGGTGACGGAACGACGGGTGACGATGTCTACTCAAACGTTAAAACGATAAAGACTATTCCCCTGAAACTGTCAGGAGCTCCTGTACAAGTTGAGGTTCGGGGCGAGGTATATCTTTCTCGCTCCCAATTCGAGCGAATCAACTCAGAACTCGAAATGCAGGGCGAAAAGACCTTTGCCAATCCACGCAATTGCGCCTCAGGTACCTTGCGTCAGCTCGATCCGACCATCGTTGCCGCGAGAAAACTC
>CAXRBW010000124.1:0-10609 GCA_964228775.1 Pyrinomonadaceae bacterium
GTGCTCCGTAAAGAGTCAGAACCAACGCACCGAGATTTTTCAGCACCCCCAACCCCTGTTCGTTATGAGCAATCGTATATGCCATAGCCGCACCAACACCGACAGGCGCAAACTTCATGACAAATTCTGTGAATAGGAACATGATATCTGCCAATGATTCACACCATTTGACGACCGCGTTTGCCTTTTCTTTTCCGATACTTGTGACAGCTAGTGCAAATATCACTGAGAAGACTACGATTTGCAGCACATCTCCTTCTGCCATCGCCTTGATGATAGACGTCGGAGAAAGATGAGCGATGATGTCGCCAAAAGTCTGAGGTTTGGCGGGAGGCTCCGGCGCAGTCAGCGCCTTCGCTGCGGTGGTTGCCGCCTCAGATGATTTTTGAAGTGCAACTGCCTCTAGCTCCTGAATTTGGAGGACAACAGATGAATCCTCTGACCCAGAGCGTTTCAATTCGAGTGCTGCTTTGGCGGCGGTGTCTGCTTCTTTAGAAAAATCTTGAGCCCGTTGGGCAAGAATCGCTTTGTCGTCGGGACGCTTTGCCCCTGCCAATGAAACTCCGACTCCAGGTTTGGTAATGTTGACCGCGGCCAAACCTATGAACAGCGCAATCGTGGTGACAATCTCGAAATAAAGAAGTGACTTACCGCCGATTCTGCCGACCTGCTTTATGTCCCCAGTGCCAGAGATTCCAATAACCAATGTCGCGAAAATGAGAGGTGCGATTATCGACTTGATCAAATTAAGGAAGAGCGTTGAAAGAGATCGGATGAATGCTTGAAGACTCGCCGAGTCGATCCCGAGGACTGTATGGTTCCCCGACGCTAGATCTAGCTCTCGTATCGCCCAGCCGATGAATACGCCAAGCACGAGACCAATCATGATTTTCCATGTAAGAGAGATTTTCGGTAGTTTCATGGTGATACCTTCAATAACCTGATTAGATCTTAATTAACTTTTTGGATGGAACTGAAAGCTACTAACCCCATTTCAATTTCTTCCTAAGGACATCGAAATAGTTTCTGTTCGTAGGTCGGACCATCATAAAGCGAGTTTTACTTTTTCTGATTACCACTCTGTCCCCGACCTGCATCTTGTGGCCAACCTGTCCATCGAGGGTCAGCATAACGCCGTCACTGTCACCACCGAGGCAGACCTCAATTTCGGCATCATCTGGAACAACGATTGGTCGATTGGTGAGCGTGAAGGGACAGATCGGCGTAATAACAAGTGAAGCGGTGGATGTATAAATCAACGGTCCGCCGGCAGAGAGATTATAAGCAGTGGAGCCGGTCGGCGTACCAACGATGAGACCGTCGGCTCTGAATGTATTTACAAACAAGCCATTGAGACTTACTTCGATGTTGATGATTCGCGCGAGAATTGCCTTGTTGATTACGGCGTCGTTGAGTACGCGGCCACTGGCAATCCTCTTTTCTCCGCGCCAAAGTTCTACATCAAGCATGACACGGGTGTCCGTGACATAGTCGCCCGTGATGATTGACTCCATGGCAGAGTACATCTCTTCTATTCGAAACTCCGTGAGATAGCCGAGTCCGCCATAGTTCACACCAAGAACTGGAATTTCCTTATCGCCGACCAGTCTCGCCGCTGAAATGATGGTGCCATCCCCGCCAAGAACAACGATTAGTTCGGAATTGTCACGAATTGCAATGTCCAAAGCATCTGTAGCTGCGTCGGCCCGAGGTGCGCGTCGTGGTTCACAGACCGTTTCAACACCACGCTCCTTAAGCCAAGATGAAAGCTCGCTCGCGGTCTTGAGTGCTTCTTCATCACCGGGCTTGACGACGATTCCTATTTTTTTAATGGAGCTTTCAGACATGTAATCGGAACAGGCTTGGCTGAAGACTTCGCAATAATAACCGATTGACAGCGATTAATAAATTATGACCCTCTAGGACGGAATTAAAAAAGCAGAGCCAAAAGACTCTGCATTTATTTTGGATTTGAGTGCCTCGCTTCTCAGTTTTTGTTATAAACCATTTCGGATGTCATGGTCCCACGGGGTGTTTCGACAGCGTTCTTTATTGTCAGCGTCTTCCCGTCAGCCCACATTGACCACTCCTCTCTAGTAATTAGTTTGATTTCGCCCATCTGCGAGTTCATCGTACGCGTGCTTGTAATGTATAGCGTGCCGTTTTTGAGCTCTGCCTTTTTCGACATCGGCTGAGGTCCCATTGGACTCTCGACTTGGACGGTGATTTCCTTTCCATCGAGTTTCAAATTCTCTGTGCCGTCGCCTCCACCAAAGCCGCCACGACCTCCCATTCCTTGACCACGTCCGGGTGGGGGTGTGCGTTTTGAAATTGTTTCACGTGTGAAGTCGGTACCTGTGTGGTTTACGGTGATTGTCTGCTCCGCGATTCTTGACCGTTCATCAGGCTTTGATTTTGAGAGATCAAACACCCACTTACCTGAAAAGTTCTGTGCGGATGCAATCACTGCACCCATCATGATTATCGTGAAGGTCAATAATGCTTTTTTCATGGTTTCCTCCAATTTACGGAAATGGTCCAAACCTTTAGACGATAACAATCAACGGTTGGTGACAGCGGTTGAATTAGTTTTTTCGAATATCACCCCAACTGCACCAAATACGAGACCGAAAACACTGAATCCCAACTCAAATAGATAGATGGTATCGACCGAAATCCCTGGTAGTAGATATGTCACAAAGTCAGCAACGAACGTGAAGGCAGATACGGCAAGCCCAAGCGCGGCGGCCAAGAAACCAACTGACGCCATTCGAAGATAGAGTGAAGTGGTTCTCTTGGCTGACCCCTGCCCAGCCAAATTGCTGTGTGTGACGCTATAGCCAAAGTAAACTGCTAGGCCAATTAGAAGCCACACCGCAAAACGTAGCCAGTTTGTGATTCCAAGTTCGGTCATCAGATACGAACAGAGAAGAAGTCCAAGGACCGGTATCAGCGTCAATCTTTTGGCTATCGTGAAGAACGTGACCACAATTGTCAGTCCTATGAAAACGAAGATCGGAATTTTATGACTAAGGGCCCTGCTGAAAGTCTCTCCTTCCTGAGGAGTTATTGTTACTAAATCTTTGACGAAATCAGGATTGAAAAACCAGATAACTCCAGTTAGTGCAAGAAGGAGAATCGGCAGCAGCAGCGATCCATCTATGTAAGGGACATATCTATTCTCCTTTCCGAATTCCTTATCCTTGAAAAGCACGCCGGCACAAACGATTGCGAAAGCGAAGAGTGTTCCGATGCTCGCAAGATCTGTCACCTCGGTGAGATTCATGAACAGCGCAGGAATCGCGACAACTAGTCCTGTGATGATTGTTGAGAATGACGGAGTTTTGAACTTAGGGTGGAGTGCTGCGAATCGTTTTGGAAGAAGTCCGTCACGACTGATTGCCATCCAAAGTCTCGGCTGTCCTATTTGGAATACAAGAAAGACTGTTGCTAGAGCTATCACTGCGGAAATGGCTATGACACCCGCGACCCAGCCGATGTTTGCTCCTTCGGCACCAAAGACGAATGCAAGAGGATCGCCGACATTCAATTTCGTGTAAGGCACCATGCCAGTAAGGATCAGTGCCAGCAGACAATAGAGAACTGTGCAGATGATTAGCGAATAAATCATCGCGCGAGGCAGATCGCGCTGCGGATTTTTACATTCCTCGGCAGTGGTCGAAAGAGCATCGAAACCGATGTAGGCGAAGAAGACAGCCGAGACACCCATCATCACCCCTTTGAGTCCGTTCGGCGCAAATGGCGACCAATTCGAAGGGGTGACATAAAAGGCACCTAGCACAATCACCAAAAGGATGACGGCGAGCTTCAGCACTGTCATGACGTTTCCCGCCAGCTTCGATTCGCGGATTCCAATGTAAACGAGACCGGTTATAAGAAATGTGATCATCAAAGCCGGGACGTCGGCAACGAACTTGAAATTGCCAATTTGTGGTGCAGACGCCCAAGCTTGATGTGCATCTAGCTGCCCACAAGTAATAGTCGCATCAGGCAAGGCACAGTTCTGCTGGAGACCCTCAATAGAGAGTCCGGTTGCAAGTGCTTCGTTGACTGCGGCGAATCCTCGCTTTGCGGTGAGAAAATCCATTGTGAATGAGGAGGGTACAAATATACGGAAACCCTTCAACATTTCAGTGAAATAATCACTCCAAGAAATTGCGACGGCGATATTGCCAATCGCATATTCAACAATCAAATCCCAACCGATGATCCATGCAACAAGCTCACCAAGACTTGCATATGAATAGGTGTAAGCAGAACCCGCTACTGGAATTCGAGACGCGAACTCTGCCTAGCACAGCGCTGAAAATGCACAGGCGATAGCAGTGAAAATGAAAAGAAACATCACCGCGGGTCCACCGTTGTAGGACGCTTTGCCGACCATCGCAAAAATCCCAGCGCCGATGATGGCGGCGACTCCCATCAAGGTCAGATCGAACTGCCCGAGGGTCCGAGTCATTCCGCCACCAGTGCCACCATGCTCACTAAATCCGCGTTCTGCGTCCGCTTGAATCTGTCCGATAGATTTCGTCCTAAAAAGTCTCATTGGAGGGTGTTTTCCTTTTTGTCTGTTCGTGGAATTCTCCGAATTTTGTCCTAATTTGTTTGAAGATGCAAAGAAAACTAACTCGAGACTCAATTCACACGATTTCTTTGAGAAAGGGCCGTTTCAAAATATCCTATTGGCATGGATTGGAAACTTTTTGGCACTGCCTTCATCACTCTTTTTCTTGCCGAACTCGGTGACAAGACTCAACTTGCGGTCATCACAATGACCTCAAAGAATCCTGCTTGGAGTTCACGGATTTCGGTTTTTCTCGGGGCTTCTCTTGCTCTCGTCTGCGTCACTCTTCTGGGTGTGGTTTTCGGTGGCGTGTTATCGGAATATATTCCGACGGACATCTTACAGAAGCTAGTAGCTGTTGCTTTTATCGTAATCGGCTTGCTAATGCTAGCGGGAAAATTCTGAGTCGCTAATAATTCGCTGA
The DNA here is from genome assembly GCA_964228775.1 of Pyrinomonadaceae bacterium. Classification (GTDB taxonomy): domain Bacteria; phylum Acidobacteriota; class Blastocatellia; order Pyrinomonadales; family Pyrinomonadaceae; genus CAXRBW01. The sequence goes on from CAXRBW010000124.1 coordinate 5,010, forward strand.
GTTTACTTAGCCACTGAGTTTCAGTTAATTGGGTCGAACGGAGAAACGGAGAAGAGGATGCATTCGGATCGCCGATTAATATTCGTCACACTGTTCATCCTTGCGTCGGTCTATCCCTCATTTTCATTTGCCGACCTGGGAGGGGCAGCCTTCCAATTCAGATCTCAAACGGCTGCCTTCGCCATCCTCGAAGAGGACCCTCTTTCACTTGGAAATCCTTCTGGTGCAACGACAGACACCACGAACGAAACCAACTTTTTGATGGTCAAAACTCAGTATTCGCTCTCGTACAACCGTTCGAGAGCTTCTGCAAACTGGGTGGCCTGGAGAATCTCTTCTTTCTGGCTCGGGAATACTGTGCGTCAAGACAATTATAGAGCTGATACAACGCTACCTGTCGGATGGTATCAGGTGACTGGAACGGACTATGCGGGATCCGGTTATGACCGAGGCCATATGTGTCCATCTGCGGACAGGACTAATTCAATCGAAAGCAATTCGGCAACATTCTTGATGACTAACATGGTTCCGCAGCTGCCTGAAAATAATCAGGGCTCTTGGGCGGCATTTGAAGACTACCTGAGAACCATCGCTACAGCAGGAAATGAAATCTACGTGTTCTCAGGTGGCTACGGAAACGTCGGCAGTATCGCGGGTGGGCGTGTCGTGATTCCTGCAGCTACTTGGAAAGTAGTATTGATACTTCCAGAGGGTATTGATGACATCTCACGGATAGATCGCAGGACAAGAGCCTTCGGTATTATCGTGCCAAATCAACTCCCGTTGACTCGATCGGAGCCATGGAGAAATTTCAGAGTGACAGTAGATGCTGTCGAAAATATCACCGGATACAACTTTTTTTCACTGGTTCCGATAAACACGCAAAGAATCATCGAATCTCGGAGAGATCTGCAATGACCATGTCCATCAAAACCACGCGTCTAGTTTTTTCATCGTTTGCAATTGCTCTCATTCTCGCGGGTTCCATGAATGCCCAGCGGGTCAGATTGATCAGTGATATACAGGGTGCAAAAGAAGATTCAGTCTATGTTGGGAATTGGTTGAGAGTGTCTGGTTTGGTGACTGCAAGGGTAAGGAATGGATTTTTTATCCAGACTCCTGATGAAAAAATCGACAAAGATCCGAACACATCTGAGGGCATTTTTGTTTTCACAAGGACTGAACCTGGAGAAGAAGCGGCGATTGGTAACTATGTTTCAGTTACTGGAACAGTGGGAGAATATACGCCTTCAGCAGATCCGATGAGTCCGTCAATTACCCAAATTTCATTTCAAGTTGGGAGGGATTTTATATCGGTCGAATCAAAGGGTAACCAGTTGCCTAAACCAATAATGCTATCCCCTGAAGATTTCCGAACCAATTCGAACGACCAGCTTGAGAAATATGAAAGTATGCGGGTCGCGGTGGGTAGTCTGGTTGTAGTCGGACCAACGGGCGGGTTCGTCAATGAAACAACAGGCACTGCGGTTTCAGATGGTGTTTTCTACGGAGTCCTGAAGGGCACGCCGAGACCTTTTAGGCAAACTGGCTTCGACGTTCTCGACTTTAAGGGTCTCGATGAGAAAGAGATTGCCAAGTTAAAGAAAGAAACTCCTCGACTACTTCCCTACGATTCAAATCCGGAACGTTTGAGGATTCAGAGTTCGACCCAGATCGGTTCGAAAGCGATCGATGTAAATGTGGGTGCGGAAATAACAGACCTCGTCGGAGTTCTCTATTACGGATACCGGTCTTACGCGCTTTTGGCAGATCCGACTAGTCCGCACAAGGTATCCGGTGGCCAGCGGGTGGCCGTACTTCCGATTCCGCAGTCAAATGAATTCACGGTTGCAGGGATGAACATCGAGCGCCTTTTCGATGAGGTGGACGATGCGGACAAAAAAGATCCGATTATACCTGTCGAGGTTCAGAATCGGCGCTTGGAGAAACTTTCTCTTGCAATAAGACAGTTCATGCATTTGCCCGATGTCATCGGGGTCGCTGAGGTTGAAAATTTGAAAATGCTTCAACGATTGGCAGAGAAAATAAATTCCGACAGTGTTGCTGCAGGAAAGTCTGATCCCAAATACCTCGCATTTTTATCAGAGGGCAACGATGTCGGGGGCATCGACAACGGTTTTCTTGTAAAAAGTTCGACGATTAGGATTTTGGAAATCAAACAATTAGGCAAGGACGATAAGTTTCAGAATCCTGCCTCGAAAGAAGATGCGGTACTCAACGACCGTCCCCCTCTTTTATTGAGGGCTGCTTTCACGAATAAAAAGACAGGTAAGGAATTTGAATTCACCGTGATTGTAAATCACATGAAATCACTCAATGGATACAACGACCCGAAAGAGGGGATATTCGTTCGAACCAAGAAGCAGCTACAAGCCGAAATGCTTGCCAAGGTCGTCGCTGCCCGGTTGAAGAACAATCCCGGAGAAAATATCGCATTGGTTGGTGATTTCAACGCCTTTGAATTCAGTGATGGAGTGACTGATGTAATGAATACTGTGAAAGGAACTCCGACACCGAAAGATCAAGTCATGTATTGGTCGGAAGATCTGGTCCCGCAGGATCTGATAAATATCATTGAGCGGATAAATCCAGTACAGAGATACTCATATGTTTTTCAAGGCAATGCTCAAACACTCGACCATTTTGTTGTAACTCAATCCATGTTTCGACATTTGATCGATTTCCAATTTGCGAGGCTGAACGCAGACTATTCGGAAATATTAAGGAACGATTCTTCACGAGTTGAACGGTTTTCAGATCACGATGTAACCGTTGCCTACTTCGGTTTTGAGTGAATTCTACAGTCAAGGTGAATGTTTTTAGGCGTCATGGATTCGCCTTCTTGTACGCCTCAACGGCTTCGGCGGCCCCTTCGTGCATAATCTCTGGTTTGTGATATCGCCAGAAATGTTCGAATTCCTCTTCGGACATCGAACTATTCAACTGCCGATATTTCGTTTTCAGATATGCCTCTGCCCACTCTCTGATTTCGGGGATGCGGTTCATGGCGGTTCGGGCACCATGTGTTAGGTTGTCACGTTCCATTTTATTGATACCTCATTTACAATCGGTGCGCTTTCTTCTATTACTTTGCTACTTTGAATGCACCACACAACGTGGTTCACAAGATGGACATCAAAGTCCGAAACTCACATTTGTGGAGACTCCTTTGAAAACACGCATCCTTTTATCACTTCAAATCATATCCCTACTGAGCAGTTTCAGTCTTGCACAGCAGTTTCCGCGGAATCAATCTGGCGTCGCTGGCGGCCAAGCACCGAGAGAGGCGATTCAGATCCCGTTCGTCAACAAGACGCTTCGAAACGGACTGGAAATAATCGTGCTACCTGACTCTGCGGTGCCGATAGTTACGGTGGAGGTTGCGGTCAAGAACGGCTCTTATACAGAGCCGCCCGAACTGAATGGGCTTTCGCATCTTTATGAGCATATGTTTTTCAAATCAAATGCGGCAACAGCTCTATACCGATGTGATCTTTTTGGAAAATACAATCGTGCTGACCTATTCCGCGATTTCAACTGCGGGGAAACATTGAAGCTACGAAACACCCTCGGAGACGTTTCGTATCTGGATGAAGCAGATCGAATAGGGTTATTGAGAAACGGCACCACACAGGAGGAGTACGTTAATTATTTCTTCACTTCAACTTCTGGAAATCTGCCGCTTTTGATGAAGATGATGCGTGACTCTTTACTCTTTCCATCTTTCGATGAAGATGAATTCGGACGTGAGAAAGAGGTGGTTATCGGCGAATTGGACCGAAATCTTTCAGAGCCAGGGTACTACCTGGATCGCACAATGATGGATAGGTTGTTCTTTCGATATCCGTCAAGAAAAAGTCCAGGCGGCAATCGTGAGACAGTAGGCAGCGCGACCACATCCAAAATGCGACTGATTCAGTCTCGATATTACATACCTAACAATTCTGCACTGATTGTCACTGGAGATGTCGATCCTCAGCGGGTTTTTTCCATTGCGGAAGAATTCTTTTCAGCTTGGAAGCCAGGGGCCGATCCGTTTAAGGAATTTCCTCTTGTAGACCATCCTCCACTGCCGAAGAGTGAAGGACATATTGTTAAACAGGATGTCGAAAATGTGATTCTTCAGTTAGGTTGGCATGGACCATCAGTCGGGAAAGACGATGAATCAACCTATGCCGCAGATGTGTTTTCAAACATCGTTGAGCAACCTAATTCTAAATTCCAAAGAACACTTATAGATGCGGGGCTTGCTGCCTCAATCACGGTCCATTACTACACTCAGAGAAATGTGGGGCCAATCCGGATCACCATGGTGACTACGGCTGAGAAGGCAAAGGCGGCGCTCGCTGCGTTGTATGCCGAAATCAACCGCTTCGGAGATGCTGATTATTTCACGGACGAGGAACTCGAGAGTGCAAAAAATCTTCTTGAGTCAGAGGATCTATACAGCCGGGAGAAACTAAGTGAATACACACACAGTCTTGGATTTTGGTGGTCCTCAACCGGTGTTGATTATTTTCGCTCATACCATCGTAATTTAAGGGCAGTAAATCGGAAAAGCATTGAACGATATCTGAAGACCTACCTGATAGGGAAGAATCACATTACTGTCGCTTTGATTTCTGATGCGGATTTGAAGGCGTCGGGCATTACCTCTGGCGATTTGGTGGGGAGATGAGAATGAGCAGTTCACAAAAATTATTGATTGTTATTTTCGTCCTTCTCCTCGGCGTCCAAGCCACATTCACTCAAGCCTCGACAAATGCGCTCGGATCTATAAGTGAGACTGTACTTCCGAACGGTTTGAAGGTAATCGTCAAAAAACGGGAGGGTGGGGCAACCGTTGCTGGAGGTCTCTTCATTCGTGGTGGCGTTGGAAATTCTGAGGGCACAAAGTCTGGGATCGAAAACCTTACCTTAATGTTGGCCACTGAGGCCACAAAAAAATATCCGCGTTCGGTCTTGCGGAGGGAGCTGTCTAAATTCGGTAGCTTCCTAGATGGTTCGGCGGGGTTAGATTATTCAGCCATCTCTTTCGCATCCACCAAGGAAGGTTTTGAGACAACTTGGAGCATATTTGCAGACTCGGTAATGGCTCCGTCTCTTACTCAAGGTGATTTAGAGATTGTCAAAGAAAAACTCATTGTCGGACTCCGACAGAGGGGAGTGGGACCTGATAGTTATCTCGATGTGATGCAAGAACGCTACGTGTATGCAGGGCATCCCTACGGACAGTTTCCGGCAGGAACTGTTGAATCAGTAAAAGGAATTGAAGTCGCTGATGTCATCAAGAAACAGGCCGAACTCCTCAAAGGAGCTCGGCTAGTGTTGATAGTCGTCGGAGATGTTGAACCTCAAGCTGTCTTCGAAAAGGCGAGGAATGCTTTTGGGACGTTACCTAAGGGTGTAGACGATAGAAAGGTCGCACAGGCGGTCACCTTCAGCAAACCCTCTGTGGAGATAGAGCCAAAGGACACGGAGACAACCTATGTCAGAGGTGTATTTGCGGCGCCGCCGCTCGGTAGTGCTGACTATCATGCACTGGAAGTGGCCGTTGCGATTCTGCAAAGCCGTGTGTA
>CAXRBW010000125.1:0-5190 GCA_964228775.1 Pyrinomonadaceae bacterium
GTTTGACTCCGCTGCGGTGCAGCATCGAGTGCCAACCGAGGAAATCCCCCGAAGCCATCGCCGTCGGTGGCGGTCCGCTCTGCGCGGCGAGCCACGCCATTGCAGCGCGCAGACCCTCATTCTTGAAGACCTCGCGCACGAGTGCGCCATAGCTTGTCATGAGTGTGCGCACCATGTCGGCTGGGTTCTGCGACTTCGTGCCGCAGATCATGTGCCGAGCGAGATTGAGGATGGTCGGCGGTTTGAGGAACGCCTGGAAGACGCCTTCGTTGAGTTTTTCCCATTCCTTGACGAAGGCGCGGTATCGCTCGGCATCCTCAGGCGAGACCGTCGCGATCGATTCGCAGGTTTTGTCGAGGTCCTTCCAAAAATAAATCGCGCCCTTGCCGTCCGGCATCGGGGCGAAGGCGAACGGGTCGCAGTCTATGTATTTCAGTCCGAATTTCTCGAGCTCGAGGTCTTTGATCACCGGCGTGAGGTGGATCATGATGTGCGCGCTCGACCCGACATCAATCTTGAACCCTTCGATCAGGCCTTCCTCGGTGCAGACCGCACCGCCGACTATGTTGCGGCGCTCGAGCACGACGACCTTGAGCCCGGCCTTGGCGAGATAGCACGCACATGTGAGTCCGTTGTGCCCGCCCCCAACAACCGCGACATCGTATCTAGTGTCCATAGCGAGAGACTATAACAAGGATTGTTATTGAAGTGATATGAGGGCGACCACTGGTGAGGCCCAGCGGCTATCGGCAGGTGTGTACGCAGCTAAGCGATGCAGTCAGCGCCAGCTTAACTGCCCGCATTACCCTTGCGAGTCTTGAAATACTCGGCAGTCTCTTCATCCGTCGAGAAGATGTAGCAACCTTTTGTCCCGCGCGACATCAGGGTGCGATAGGTATTCTTGATGATCTTGTCTAGTAGCACTGCACCGCCCTCCGGGTCTTCTCTCATTAGCTTTTTATAGCCATGAATCGATTTGTCCTGAGTTGAACGGTTGGCTGGATTGGTAACGATGTGTCCGTCTCTGCACACGAGATCTGTTCCCAAAATTACTCCGACATATTCCATCTCAAGTCCTTGGCATGTATGAATACAGCCAACCTCCTCCACCGAGGTGGGCTTTAAAATCCAAAGCATGCCGTCAGAACCTAGATTCCATCTCGCCGAATAACCGTACTCGGGGAGCACTATGTCCATTGCCTTGGAATCTCTCTTACTCTTCCAATCCCAGCAATATCCAGCGACCATTCTTGCCTTGTTCGTGTCCCTGTTTCTCTCTCGGATGATTTCATGGAGTTCGCTAGGTGAATCGAATACTCGAAAATCATAGTCGGACACATCCAGCGAGGTGTTGGCGGTTTCGCGAATATTCAACACCTCGTCGAGCCAGGCTAGATAGCCATTTGAACCGTTACATCGGAATTGAGACCTTAACACAGTTTCTATGACATTCGCTCCGAGAGCGGTCGCCCACTTACGAATTTCTTCCTTTTCACCGATGTCTTTCAGCGTGACACGCTGGTCTTCATCGATGAAAAACACAGAGACACGACTCGCGTTTATCAGCTCTTTGATCTGATTTTCCCCGAGATTCTGGAACATCCCCGACTTGGCATTCAGTCGATGAGCTTCGTCAACGACAAGAACGTCGAAGGCATTCGAATCCGTGTCAGTAAAGTTTCCCGACCCTGAGAAGAAATTGGATATTTCACTCTTCTTGAAATGTCCCACAAGCTTACTCTCGTACACCTGTCTCGGCGCCGAGTTCTTTGTGACATATTGGACGAGCTTTCTCCCCTTAGTTGCCTCCACCAAAAGATTTATCGCAACAACGGTCTTTCCTGTGCCTGGCGCACCGTCCACGATGACTACATGTTTATGATTGCGATTGGATTTTCGAACAAGGCTCATCACATCCTCAAAGACGAGCTTTTGTGAATCGATCATCACGAATTCGGAATTGCCCTGCATCATGGATGCAAGAGAGTCCGCCAGCGGTTTCGATGGTTTAATTCGGCCGCCCTGTATCTTTTGCAGAACATTGTTGCGGTCGCCGCGCTTAATATGGCGCCCGATGAATTCCCGTAACTCCTTCTTATCATCCCTGGCAAATAAAGGCGCTTTCAGTAGATGGGGTGAATAAAACTCCGCGGTCAGAGCATCGCCGCCTTCGTAGTTGTGGAGATAGGCGCACGGCTTCAAGGTGATCTTCTCTTCGTAAATGGTTTCGTTGAATCCTTCAAGAAGCGCAGCGTACGACCAAGCCTGATAGCTAGGATGGAGGGTCTCCACCATGGAGGAGTTCAGCCGGGTCCGGACTATGCCGTCCTTATCGGTCAGTTCGGCGTCTGACCACTGTTTGAGCTCGATGATTATTACCGAATCATTTCCACCTGCATCCTGTCCCGAAACAATTACATCAATTCGATTACTCGTGCGGGGAATCCGGTATTCGATGGCAACCCCGGCATCGGAAGGGATTTCGTCCGGCGTGAGAATGTTGGCGACATAGGGAAGCGAGTTCTTCCAGGAAAGGTATTCACTTTTGCCGACCCGCCGAAGCAGCCTTTCCTCGACTGCGGACATAATCACATCCTCAATGCTGTGATTTAGAACATCCTCTAGGAACTCTTTTTTAGATTTGCTGTAAACAATCATCGATGGTCGCCTTCTGTAGAGAAAGATCTACTTTGATTAGCATCAAAAACCTATAAAAATTTTACATTCTAGAGCCTGTCAAAGGGTTAATACTTTCCGAAATTAGCTCTGCACATTTTAATAGTGGCTGTTTGCAGGATTCAAAGAAGTCGAAAAAATATCGCAGTGTGTGGGGCGCAATGAATTAAGGAAAAGGGCGATAAATAAATCGCCCTTTCAAATCAACTCGGAAACGTTCAGTCAAACCAATTTTAAGCTTTCGGCAGGCGGCCGCCCGACTGAATGCATGAATCAATATTTTGGTACGGTGTGAAGTTCTTCGTTTTTTCGTAATAAGTGGAACCCTTGGCATGGCAAATACCGGTCTTAGATTTCTTGACCGGAGGACCATCTGCTTGCACGAATGCACCGCCACTAGACACGGCGAAAGACATCACAAAAAGCACGGTTAAATATTTCATCGACTACTCTCCTTTAAATGCCTGCGTTCTTTGTAAACAGATTGGGCTGGATGGTTAGCAAAAAGCGCAACTCATCTAGTCCTATCGATTGGTTACATCCTTGAACTACTTTACCGCGCAATCTTTTAAGCCTACATAAAGACCGCCCGTCATTCCGTCTCCAATGCCGACGAAAGTTACTTTTTGGCCAGCCTTCAGGGCAGCAACAGATTCTGCCTTCTCGAAGGAACACATAACGCTAACAAATTCGAAATCCTTTGCTTTCAGTGAGACCGTAATATTTCCCATCGTGTTCGCTATATTGCCAACCTTGCCTGAAACCTCGAGCTTCTTACCAGTATATTTACTATCTGCCGCAACTTCATTCTCTTTATAATCTGCAACAAGTTTTTCTGATGATATCGTGATTGCTGGGGTACTTTCCGAGGCTGCTGGGGTCGCCGCCGATTGCTCGCTTTTCGAATTGCCACAAGCGAGTCCAACTGCGATGAAAGTCGTGGCGGCCAACAATGTATTGAGTTTGTGTTTCATTTCTCTCCTTTTTATATCTTTGGTCAAAGACGTTTAATAAATATCGAAGCACGAACGCACAAACTAATCAGCCAACTACGAAAGTTGGCAAAGCTTGTACGAAAGAAGATGAGTGTCCCATTGTGAAAACAAATGAGACCATCAAATGTGGGAGAGGTGTGAAGGTTATCCTAGGACTCAGCTAGGGTCAAGCGCCTTAAATCCCGAAGGATAATTTACAAATCCACCAAAGTCGGTATTCGCCTTGTTGTTCACTCGAGGTAAGTCTAGGAAGTCTAGGAAGTCTAGGGAGTCTAGGAAGTTGGGGCAGGGGATCGTTGTAAATCGACAAGTTATCTATTTAAGAATGCATTGTAGGCGGTTCGTGCCTCAGCCGTGTCGAAGAGTGCGGTGTGGATTCCATTCGCGACCTCGAGGAACTGCCAGCCTCTGCAGGTTGTGCAGTCCGAGACTTGTTGTTTGAAGGTCGGCCATGAATACATCTGAATCGGTGAGTCCTGCATGCCTTGGACGAAGAGGATGTCGGATTTGTAGCCCCCAGTGAAGCTCAGCAGGGAACGGGCCATGTAAGCAGACGGGTTTGCGGCAGTCGTTCCATAGGTTTGGCGGAGCAAAGTGCAGACCGCGCCTTGTGCCACCTGACCGCTTTCCTCAAGACCGCATCTGAACACGAGATTGAGCGGTCCCGGTCCGTTCGCGATCACGCCGTCGGTCGTATGCATCGTGGCCAGTCGGGTCACCATGTATCCGCCCTGCGAATGTCCGACAAGGAATATCTTCCGCACCTTACGTCGCAACTCTTTCCAACTTTTTTCCTTGACCCAGAGCAATGCGGCCTCGGCCTCGCGGATGCCATCGCCGAACAAACGATTTTCCTGCGGGTAGGCGACGCTGACGATCATGACATCTGTCCGGTCGGTGATTTCTTTCACCTTTGTGAGCATGTTCTGCGCCGCGGGAATGATGTTGTCGTCGGTCGCGACCGTCCCGTGGAATGCAATGATGACATCGACCAACCTATTCCCAGGTCTATCGATCACCACGTCCACTCCGATATTGTTGTAGGTGATTCGCCTTAGTTCTTGGCCCATCACGGATACCGTGACGAGAGTAAGAAAAGCTGCAATTAGCATTGTCGACGATACCGATAGGGTTTTCATTGGCGGAAATCTAAACATCCTCTCCAAGGTGATTAGAGCTGAATTTTATTCGATTTGTCGATTCAAATCGGTTAACTCTAGAATTTTTATCAAAATTGGCGAGGAATGAGTTTGAGAAATGGAGCCGGTGAAGGGACTTGAACCCCCGACCTGATGATTACAAATCAACTGCTCTACCAACTGAGCTACACCGGCGTCATCCGCGCTGTTGACGGAAAACACGATGTTACAAAATGAGCGTGGCGAAGGCAAGAAAACGCAGCGTCGAAGCTAGGAAGTGAAGCGAAGTACGGCTGATGGAGTTTTTGGAATTCGTCGTTTTCAGTCCGCCTTTTTTGTCGCAGCGAAATATCTGATGTAACCCGTCATCGACCAAAGCG
>CAXRBW010000126.1:0-7446 GCA_964228775.1 Pyrinomonadaceae bacterium
GGCTGGGAGTCCTAAAAAATCTAGGTGCGCTGGTTCTGACTCTTTACGGAGCACGCATATTGTTTTGCCTCGCTGTCCTACTTCCACTCGCCTTACTGTTCCGAGTGCCCTTGAAGGATTTCATAAATGCAGTCAAGACCCCTGCCTCGATAGCTTTTGCAACCACCTCATCTGAGTCGGCCCTTCCAAAAGCGATGGAGAACATGGTCCGATTGGGTGTCCCGAGACGCATAGTCGGATTCGTGCTCCCAACTGGCTATAGCTTCAACCTGGATGGAACAACACTCTATTTAGCACTTGCATCGGTATTCGTAGCCCAGGCTGCGGGCATCGAACTGACCTGGACCCAGCAGATCCTGATGATGCTCACCTTGATGCTCACATCCAAAGGAGTAGCTGGAGTCCCGAGGGCTTCACTAGTGATACTTCTCGGTACGCTTGCATCGTTCAATCTCCCACTTGAGGGAGTCATTCTAATTCTTGGCGTTGATGAGTTGATGGATATGGCCCGCACCGCCGTCAACGTCATCGGCAACTGTTTGGCGACGGTTGTGATTGCAAAATGGGAAAAAGCTTTCCGAAATGAGGAATGGGAAAGAGAAGAGCAAGAATTAGAAGAGGTGACTGGACAGGGTGCAATAGTTAGTTAAGAACTATTCCTCTGCCAGGATTTGCGCCATTGCCACCGGAATCACTGAACAAGGAATTGATTTCCCATAGACAGCTCTAACTACACTATCAATTTCGCTCTCGACCTCCTGTCCGAGCACATCGGGTGGGAGGTCTTCCTCTTTTTCGTAGCAGGCGTGCTGAACACAAGGCACCGGTTTCACCTTATGGACTGCGCAGCCGAGTTCCGCATCAAAGAGAGGACACGCGTAAGTCTCCTCGCTTTCAGATGAAAGTCCAAAAATCTCAATTGAATTTGTAATCCGATTCTTTATCCGATCGAAGGCTTCCGCCTCAAGACCTCTTAGCTCTTCAACCATAAGAATGGCCTCGAGTCGGGAGACTTTTACATTGACAAAATGTGCATCGAGGCAGCATGCACCCTTAGTTTCACATGTAATACAGTCCTTCGCTTTTTCCTCATAGGTTGACCGAATGGTCCGCGCGTGGAGTTCCTTGATTCTACGGACCTCTTCAAGTCCCTTTCTTTCTGCGACAATCTTCATTTGTTACAATTTCGGCGTTTCTAATCTAGCAGACGAGGTATTTTATGTTGAAAGAAGGTAAGAAAGCCCCAAACTTCAAAGTAGTCGACCAGGACGGTAGCCAGGTTCGCTTGGCAGATCTGAAGGGACAAAAAACCGTCCTTTATTTCTACCCAAAGGACGATACGCCGGGCTGCACGAAAGAGGCATGCTCATTCCGCGATTCAAAGACTGCATACAAAAAGAAGGGCATAGTCGTTTATGGAGTGTCCGCTGACAGTGAGGTGTCTCATCAAAAATTCATCAAGAAATACAAACTACCATTTACACTGCTATCAGATCCTGACAAGAAGATGATTGAATCTTTCGGTTGTTGGGTCGAAAAAAGCATGTACGGTAAAAAATACATGGGAATTGCTCGAAAAACCTTTCTATTGGATGAGGACTGCAAGATCGTAAAGATATTTGAAAAGGTCAATGTATCTGAACACGCCGATGAGGTTATTGAAGCATTCGAAAAATAGATTTCGCCTAAACCATTCCACCAATGTTTTTAAAAAAACAATCACGATGAAACCCAACAGCTATCTGCTTGCTATTGTACTCATACTTTTCTTTTCGACGCTTGTCTCCGCCGACAGCGTAGTCCTTAAAAACGGAGATCGTGTCACTGGAAAGATCGTTAAAAAGGATGCGGATTTAGTGACCATACAGACTGAAGCGATGGGTGTGGTGAAAATTAAATGGTCCGCGGTCTCGCAGGCCGTGGTAGACGATCTCGCGAGCGTCACTCTCGCCGACGGAAAGATACTTGAAGGTACGATTGTCATATCAGCAGATTCAGCACAAATCTCCGCGAGTGGTTCAACCGTCACCGTCGCTCCAAAAGAGGTATCGGTAATCAGATCAAAAGACGAACAAGTGAAATTCGAAGCGGATGCACGTAGGACCAATGCGAAGGGAATTTTTGCATTCTGGTCCGGTACCGTTGATATGGGTTTCAGTATGACGTCAGGTAATTCTGACACTAGAAGTTTTTCCGGTGGCTTCAAGGGAATCAGAGAGACTCCAAAAAATAGACTCTCAGCCTACGCCAACGCATTGCAGGTCAGGAATTTCTCTACCGGGACCGTCCGCATCACCGCACAGAGCGTCTGGTGGGGAGCGAGATACGACGCCGATATCAAGCGAAAGTGGTTTGGATTTGCCTCTTCGGATTTCGAATACAACAAACCGCAGAAACTAGATTTGCGGACCGTTCTTGGCGGCGGTATTGGTTACCATGCAGTCAAAGGTGATAAGGCGAGTCTTGATTTCACATTCGGTGGCACAAACAACCGAGAAAGTTTCTCAACTGGTCTTTCAAGGAATTCAGCTGAGCTGTTGATTGGTCAGGATTTGAAAATGAGGATCAACAATCGCGCCCGTCTAACTAATCGCTTCAACGTTTATCCTAACCTATCGAATTCGGGTGCCGTCCGTGCACTACTTGATGCCTCTCTTCAAACAGATTTGAACAGTTGGCTCGGCTGGCATGTGACCATCGGTAACAGATATAACAACCGGCCGGTGACAGCGACAGAAAAGAACGACTTTTTGATGTCCACCGGATTGCGAGTCTCTTTTGGAAAGAATCGGAAGCGATAAAGAGACTTACCCCAATCAATCGGCGTTCACCTGAATACTCATTATTCAGAGCACAATCGATAATTCATTGCCACGTGCCATTGAATTAAGTAAACTTACGGTTCCTCAAGAACGGGGGCGACAGGCTTCGACAGGGGCTTGTTCTGATCTTTGGATGCACGTCGGGCATGCTTATGGGCTCGTTAAAACAATAAGCAAAACACAAATGCCAACCAAGAATTGGCTCTTGCTGCCTAGTTAACTCTAGCCACAAGTGTCTCGCCGGAAGTCAGCTTGGAGCGACCGAACGAGGCATAACCCAGTCGAAGCTAGTTCATCTTCACCGTCTGCGGAGATGAGCGAAAATTTAAGTCAGGCTGGCCACTGCAAGGTCTTGTCGGTTCATCTGCTTGCAGTCGGTGAGATAAAAGTGAATTGACTAAGCGTGTAGATTTCACTGGTCGCAACCTTTGGATGTGGGTTCGATTCCCACCGCCTCCACCATTCTTTACGAGAGAGTTTCTAAAAAGTCGGAAGAAATCCCAATGTCACAACAACGTCACGATGGCCGCGCCCTCGATCAACTGCGTGCGGTGAAGATAATTCCAAACTATTCTCCATACGCCGAAGGTTCGGCATTGATAGAAGTTGGTAACACCAAAGTTATCTGCAATGCTTCAGTCGAGGATAAGGTCCCACCGTTTTTGAGAAACAAAGGCTTGGGCTGGGTCACAGCCGAGTACGCAATGCTTCCGCGTGCAACTGAAACGAGAACCTCAAGAGAGACAATGCGGCCCTCGGGGCGAACTCAGGAAATTCAACGCCTGATCGGAAGAAGTCTCCGTGCAATTGTTGACACAAGTCTTATCGGTGAACGTCAGATAACGATTGACTGTGATGTCATCCAGGCTGATGGCGGAACGAGATGTGCATCGATTACCGGAGCTTGCGTGGCACTCGCCCTAGCAGTCAAGAAAATGCTGATTGAGGGCAAGATTAAGAAGAATCCGATTCTCTCTGAGGTCGCCGCCGTCAGTGTCGGTATCGTCAACGGCACCCCGGTTCTCGACCTCTGCTATCAGGAAGATTCGACTGCCGATGTAGACATGAATGTTGTGTGCACTGGGAGTGGAAAATTCATCGAGCTGCAGGGTACAGCAGAAAAGGAACCATTCAGCCGCGATCAGATGGAAGCGATGTTGGGTTTGGCGGAGATTGGAATCAAAGAACTCTTCTCACTTCAGCGTGAAGCAATAAAATAGTGCACCAACAGATTATTTAGATCTACTGTTTCTTATAATCTCACCAGGTGTGTTCGTGGTGACAGCCTTACCATCCCATACCTGGATTCCTCCGACCCACACTGACTCGATGCCGCTTGATATGACCTGTGGTGACGTGAATGTTGCGTTATCGATCACTGTGGCGGGATCGATCAACACCAAATCTGCTTTATACCCAACCCGGATCATGCCTCGATCCTTAAGGCCAAGCCTCTTGGCTGGCAAAGCTGACATTTTCCTGACAGCTTCTTCGAACCCGATTACCTTTTGCCCTCTTACATAGCGCCCGAGAACTCTTGGAAAAGTCCCCGCACCTCGAGGATGTCGCCCGCCAATACCACCGTCACTTGAAATCATTACCCAAGGCTTAGCCATGAAAGACACGACATCATCCTCACTCATCGAATTACAGACAACTCCCGCTCCACCATCTCTAACAATCTGCATATAGATGTCAGCGGCGGACATATTCTGTTCCTTGGCAATCTGCTCAAGAGTCTTACCTTCATAATCTCGATGTGCGGCACAGCTTGTAATCAGGACCTTGTCTGCCCCGCCAACATTTCGAATTCCTTTTTCGACCTCTCCGCGATCGTCGTGTTTTCTGCTCGGTACTAGAACTGTGATGGTCGAGGCCCATGCGGTATAGGGATATTCGTCAGCCGTTACATCGGCACCGCTACCCCTGGCAGCTTCAATGAGTTTTATCGCTTCTTTCGATTGACCCCATACATTTCTGTTTCCCATCTTAATGTGGGAGATTTGGACAGGAAGCCCCGCTCGCTTTCCGATTTCAATCGCCTCTTTCAATGCCCTGAGCATCCCTTCTTCCTCATCACGCATGTGAGTCATATAGATACCACCATGCACTGCTGCTGCTCTCGCTAACGCAACCATCTCATCAGTGCTGGCCGAAAATCCTGCGTCATATTCGAGACCAGACGAAAGACCAAAGGCACCGTCGAGCATCGCACCCTCGACAAGCTTCACCATTTTCGCTGTCTCGCTTGATGTGGCTTGCCGTCTCAAATCCTTACCCATCACCTGTTCCCGAACCTCGCCGTGTCCGATAAAAGCAAGAACGTTGGGAGACACTTTCCCCTCGAGTTTCCTGAGATACTCACCGATTGGATAAGGCGATCCGCCATCAGGTCCTACGGCAATCGTAGTGATGCCCTGCGACACCTGAGTCGCCGCCGTTCCTTCGGAGAGTAATCCCGTCTCTGAATGATTGTGAATATCTATAAAACCCGGTGCTAAGGCCTTACCTCCACCGTCTATCACGGTTTCATTTTTTTTTGGCCGAAGACTGCCGACGGCAATAATCCGACCGTCAAGTATTCGCACACTCCCACGAAAACTTTTGCGGCCCGATCCGTCCACAATCAATACATTTGTTATGACTGTTGAATTTAATGCTGGCGGGTTAGCAAGTGTGGGGATGAAGAGTCCAAATGAAATTGTCAGGGTAAGGAATATGCTCAAGGTCTTTTTCATGCCCCGCATCATAATTCGTGTTTACTGCCCTGTCTAGGACAATACCGACATGGTTGATTTTGGAATGACTAATCACTGAAATATCATAGGAATCATCCTTCGAGAGGCGGAGATATGAGTGAAAAACAGTTTTCAGGAAAGTCGGTGATAGTCACTGGTGGCACCCGCGGTATCGGTAAGGCAATAGCGACCGAATTGGCCCGTCGCGGTGCAAATATTGCCTTCAATTACTCAAGAAGTGCCGATGAGGCAGTAAAGTTGAAAGCCGAGCTTGAAGGCTTCGGTGTCAAAGTGTTTTCCGGTCAGTGCGACGTAGCTGCAACCGACGCTGTTAACGAGTTTGTGAAACAGACCATTGATGAGCTCGGAGGAATTGACGCTCTAGTCAACAACGCAGGCATTACTCGCGATGGTCTGATCATGCGCATGAAAGAGGAAGATTGGGATGCCGTACTTGATACCAATCTGAAGGGAGCATGGAATTTTTCTAAAGCGGTGGTTCGTCCGATGATGAAGAACGACAACGGTGGTTCAATTCTAAACATCTCTTCTATTTCAGGTGTCGTAGGAATGCTCGGGCAGAGTAACTATTCTGCATCAAAAGCCGGAATGATTGGGCTTACCAAATCGCTCGCGAAAGAGGTTGCCAGTCGCAACATCACCGTCAACGCTCTCGCTCCGGGATTAATTGAAACTGAAATGGCCGCGGAGATGAATGCGGAATACCGAGAGAAGATAATTTCACAGATCCCCCTTGGCCGCCTCGGCAATGTCCAAGAGTTAGCGGAATTGGTTTGTTTTATGCTCTCTGACTCTGCCCGATACATTACAGGCCAGGTAATCCAGTCAGACGGCGGTTTGGCAATGTAAATAAATCCCCCCTCGGTCATAACAAAGATGCAGTTTGAACCTAAATCCGAGGATGTCCTCCCCGAAACAGTTACATTTGAGGAAGCTCAGGCAATCCTCGAATCTCGTAAACAATCGATCAGACGAAAATCTCTTTGGGCAGTCGGCATAGGTGCTGTCTTGATAATCGTTTCAGTGTCAGCAGTAATTTTCGTTGACCTATTCCTTCGACCTGATTTGGCTGGAACCATTGATCCTGACACGGGAATATTCGAGTTGCTCTTCCAGAACATTCTTTTCTTGATTGGAATCCTGACATTGGTTGGAGGAATTGTAGGCCTGTGGCATTCGAAACGACTCACTCTTTCCGATTATGTCGCTTCTCCTGAGGCAATCACTTTTCTTTCAGAAATCCAGTACCATCGCCCGACCTACACCTATATTTTTGTCGGCGGTATTGTCGCAGTATTCATTGTTCAAACAGTCTCTGATGCTTCATGGGCCAGTGCCGGCGTTAAGATTACCAGTATCAAGTTGGCGGGATTGGTAAAAGAAGAAGTATGGAAAAACCAGTGGTGGCGTCTTATGACAGCGGGTATGCTGCATGGCGGCATACTTCATATCTACTTCAATTCACAGGCATTCCTGGGCCTCGGGAAAATGATGGAGGCCCTCTCTGAAAAAGCCCATGTCGCAATTGTCTTCATGCTATCCGTCCTCGGTGGCAGCATTCTGAGCACGCTGCTTCTACCTAAGGGGATTTCTGTAGGAGCCTCGGGCGGCATCATGGGACTGCTCGGTTATCTCTCCGTATATGGCTATCGTCGCAGGCAACATCTCCCACCAGACTTTCTTAGGAATATTCTAGTCAACGTTATTTTCATCGGCGCCCTCGGAATCGTCCTTTGGAATATGGTGGATAATTATGGACATCTAGGTGGACTTTTGGTGGGAGCAATCTACGCGCTATTTCAGATTCCGAAAGACCCGAACAAAGACCCCCGTGAGATCGGACCTATTGTCGACGGCCTTGGATT
>CAXRBW010000127.1:0-2145 GCA_964228775.1 Pyrinomonadaceae bacterium
ATGCAATACAAGAATGCCGATATTTCAGCACGAAGAGGCTCAATGTCATTTATTTCAGGAGTCGTGAGTTTTATTCCGAGTAGCGGATGCTCGGCATCCGGAGCCAGCGGTGTGATGGAGGTGACTTTGGTTCCGTAGTCGAGCACCACGTAAGCATGAGGCTGAAAGAATCGGGTCTTTCTGATTTTTTCAGTTCCAATTCTAGATGCGGTGATGTTTGCCACTGCACCGTTCTCAAACTCGAGTCTGGCGTTTGCTGCATCGACCTTATCGGAAACGACATTGATGCCCACCGCATGCACACCGGAAAAGTTGACATCCTTACCGACGAGCCATTGGACGGCATCAAGATCATGACTCATGACATCGAGCACAACGTCGACGTCAAGCGACCTGTTCGGGAATGGTGAGACTCGATGAATTTCAAAATAGAGGGGATTCTTAACATGTGGGTGAAGGGCGACCATCGCAGGATTGAAGCGTTCCAAATGTCCGACCATCAGCTTAGCTCCCGAACTTGCCGCCGCCGCAATCATCTTATCCGCTTCTTCGAGCGTGCGAGCCATGGGTTTTTCGACCAACACATTGACGCCTTGTTTTAAGAATTCACAGGCGATATCACAGTGGGTTTCGGTGGGCGTAGCAATCGATATCGCATCAACTTTACCGAGGAGTTCTCGCCAATCGGCGAAGTAATCACAAGAATGCTTCTCTGCGACTGCTCTGGCCGTTTGAGGGTTCAAATCACAGACCCCGAGAAACTTGTGTCCGTTCTCCTGAGCCAACTCAGAATAGTTCCGGGCGTGATGCTGTCCGAGGCTTCCGACCCCGATAACTGCGGTCCTCAATGTCATCTTGCGCTTCCTTCGTGATTCTTTGAAAAGAATCAGTCGTAATATACCTTTTATTCTGTATCTAAGTTCCTTAAACGACAAATGAACACCGAAACTGTTGCGAAGCCTTTTCAGCGTTGGAGTCTGGTGGTATTCACCGTCGCCTCCGCCCTCGTCTTCCTGCACGGCCTCGATGTGCCGTTACTAGGCCCCGACGAACCGAGATACTCACAGGTCGCTCGTGAGATGTTTACGCGCGGCGACTGGATCACTCCGACTCTCGGTGGATTCCAATGGTTCGAAAAACCAGCCTTACTCTATTGGCTCCAGATTACTTCTTACAACCTGTTCGGAGTCAGCGAGTTTTCAGCGCGATTCGGATCTGCCATGTTTGGATTCGGGACGCTTCTTGTCATGTTTCTCATGGCGAGATCATGGGCGCGCAGGGAAGGCGCCACCGATTCGACTGAACATTTCGCCCCGGTCACTCTTTACCTCGGGGCCTCGAGTCTTGGCTTGCTTGTTTTCTCACGAGGAGCGAGTTTCGACATCATCCTAACCTTTCCGATGGCGGCCGCTTTAGTCTGCTATTTCACACAGGATCGGATTGCGACAAGCCAATTTGCTAGGACCGTCTATCTGACCGGGTTCTATTTCTTCTGCGGATTGGCATTGATTGGAAAAGGGCTTATTGGAATCGTTTTACCTCTCGGCATCGTCACGATGTTTCATCTTTTTACCCGAAGTATGCCACCTCGTCGGGTTTTGGTGAGCGGGATTTGGGGCTTGGTGCTTTCGGCCGTAACTGCGTCGGTTTGGTATCTGCCCGTCTATATGGCCAATGGATGGCGCTTCATCGATGAGTTCTTCATTCAGCATCATTTCGCGCGCTACACCTCGAACAAATATCTCCATCCGCAACCATTTTGGTTTTTTTGGATTGTTCTGCCGTTGATGACCTTTCCTTGGTTACCGTTTTTCATCGGCGCAGTGGCGCGGGCCGTGGGCCGGTTAATTCATCGTTTTCGTGGCGGAGAGTCAATTTCTGGTTCACCACTTAGAAAATTCTTGGTTGCTTGGATGTTGACCCCGCTGATCTTTTTTTCATTCTCTGGTTCGAAGCTTCCGGGATACATCCTGCCAGCCCTGCCCGCGGCAATCCTCTTGACGGCAGAATTTCTGTCTGAATACACGAGACGATCGAAACGGTGGGCCTCGTTGATTCCCGCGATGTCGATTCTCACACTGCTTGCCGTGTCTGCAGTGATTGCGATTCCGTTGCGGTCGTGGGCGAAGCATGAAACGGTTAAGG
>CAXRBW010000128.1:0-3685 GCA_964228775.1 Pyrinomonadaceae bacterium
AGCAGGTTGAGGCTTGCCTATTCGTTGAATCGTGAAAGCGGATTCACTTGTCCCGTCTGTGACGATGAGCTACTGGAATCAGACCGATGACCTTATCGTTTCCAGTAGTTTTTAATTTTTAAATCAAGCATCGGGAAGGCGCAGTACTCTACAGTCCTTTGTCCCGATTCTCGAAGCTTCACAACCATCTTGATTGCAGCATCAGCATTCCTAGTGTGAACTATGATGGTCGAGGCGCGCTGCAGGTCACGGCGCTCTGCTAGCCATTCCGCAATCGCGTAGCCTGTATTCGCATCATCACCATGGGAATTCGATGTGTAATGGTGCGGGAGTAGATCGTGATCTAAGAAGATTGCGTCAAAAACCGAAGCGGCGAGGGCAGTCCGTGCATCCTCGACAGTTTCTGCGATAACAAGCTCATCACCCTTGAATCGCTTCTTGAACCAGTCATGCCTCCGTGAGTCATCATCAAGGAGGAACACTCGAATGGGATCGCGTTCGATTTTCAAATCAGCGAGCCCGAGACGGATAAGAATGCTTTTGAAGATGCTCATTAGAAAAGTTTTTCACATGTGGAAAACGAAAATATAGCATAGTCACGCCTCTCGCGTGACGGGGGACGGTCAAGACATATTGTTTTCCACAAACGCATATTTGTCCGCAACTTGAATGGCCATTCGCGGGTGCTATAATTCGAGGTCCAGTTAATCGAAAACTTTCACATGTCCAACAACGCTAAGAACCAAATATCTGACATAGAGTCCGCTAGTGAGGTAATTTGTCCGAAGTGCTTCGGTGCCGGGATGGAGATTGTTGAGGGCAAAGGGGCACGTCGCTGTGACTGCCAAAAGCAGCAGACCCTATCTAAGCAGCTGAACAAGGTCCGCATCCCCGCAAGGTATGCCGACTGCAATTTCAACACCTATCAGACCCTGACGCCTTCCCAGGAGGCGGCTTTCAAGTATGCCTACACCCTTGCAACAGAGTTCCCTGCAGTCGAGCGCGGGTTGCTGTTGACGGGTTCGGTCGGTGTGGGTAAGACCCATCTCGCAGTTTCAATTCTCAAGGCACTCACCGAGCGAGGCTTCAAATGTCTTTTTTATGAATTCGGGGCTTTATTGAAGGAGATCCAAGATTCTTATAATCCTCGGACTCAGGCATCAGAATTGAAGATTTTGATGCCAGTTTTGGATGCCGAGGTTCTAGTCCTCGATGAGTTGGGTGCCTCTAAGCCGACCGACTGGGTTCGCGACACGATGGCGCACATCGTGAACAGTCGCTACAACGACAGAAAGCTGACGATCTTCACGACGAACTATCTCGATGAAAGACAAAACGATCGGGAGGAGACGCTTGAAGACAGGATCGGGGTCAGACTTAGGTCCAGACTCTTTGAAATGTGTCGCACAGTGTCTGTTGGCGGGGAAGATTATCGAAGGACAGCGCGGTGACTGCGCCAAAATAGTAATTAAAGGCCGTGTCTTTTGACATGGTCTTTTTTTTATTTCGTCAGTAGCCTGCGGAAGGTGCAGAAGGTGTCAGTCCAGAGGCCTCTTGAGCAATCTTGACGCCCACCGATGCGCCGATGCGGGTGGCTCCCGCCTCGAACATCTTACGTGCATCATCGATTCCCTTAACCCCGCCAGCGGCCTTGACCCCGAGAGCGTGACCAACGGTTCTACGCATTAAGGCGACATCATCGGCAGTCGCGCCACCTTTAGCAAAGCCCGTCGAAGTCTTGACGAAATCTGCTCCTGCATTCTTGGCGGCGAGACAGGCGCGGACTTTCTCATCATCGCTCAGTAAAGCAGCTTCAATTATCACTTTCACAAGAATTCCGGACTCATGAGATGCTTGGACAACAGCTCTGATGTCATCTTCCACAGCGCAGTCATCGCCTGATTTGAGTGCGCCGATGTTTATGACCATGTCTATTTCCCCAGCACCGTTCATTATCGCTCGACGAGTCTCATAGGCTTTGACATCCGGCAAGGTGGCGCCGAGTGGAAAACCTATGACGGTGCAGACCGGTATTTTGGTGCCGCGGAGAAATTCAGCCGACTTCTTAACCCATGCGGGATTGACACAAACTGAAGCGAAGCCATACTGGATGGCTTCGTTGCAAAGCTTCTTAATGTCGGATTCCGAGGCCTCGGGCTTCACAAGGGTATGGTCGATGAGGCTTGCCCAGTCATGCGCCGTCGCGGTCGAGCCAAGCACGATACCGATTCGCGAGGCCCCCGCATCCACGACACGCTCGACATCCGCACGACAGAATGAGGGACAGGTCGGGTCTTCGCCAATCTTAGCGAGAACCAAATCGGTAATCTGTTCGATTAGTTGCTCGTATTTTGTGCTTTCCGAGTCCATCAATTGATCAATCTTACCACCCTCGGCCAAACTGATGTTCAATCCCTTAACTTCGAACCGTTAAACGTTGAATCGGAAGTTGACGACATCGCCTTCCTGCATGACGTATTCCTTTCCCTCAAGCCGTGTCAATCCGGCTTCACGTGCGGCCTTCTCTGAACCGAGACGGACGAGATCGTCATAAGAAATGATTTCTGCGCGGATGAATCCACGCTCGATGTCAGAATGGATGACGCCCGCGGCCTGTGGTGCCTTCGTTCCCACCGGAATGGTCCAGGCGCGAACCTCCTTCTCACCAGCAGTGAGACAAGACATCAGGCCCAGCATCTTGTAGGCGGCCTTAATTAATTTGTCAACACCGCTCGAATTCACACCGAGACCTGCGAGGAACTCAACCCGCTCGACCTCTTCAAGAGCTACCAACTCCGCTTCGAGCTTCGCACAAATCAAAACCACCTCAGCCTTCTCTTTCGCGGCATGCTCCCTCACGATTCGAACGTGGGGATTGGAGTCGGGGTCCTGCAGACCCGCCTCATCGACATTTGCTGCATAGATGGTCGGCTTCGTCGAAATCAAAAACCATCCCTTCACAATCGTCGCTTCATCATCACTCAAGCTGACGGATCTTGCGGGCCTCCCCTCCTCGAGCACGGGGATGATTTTCTCCATTATTTCGAGATCCCTCTTGGCGTCCTTGTCACCTGATTTTGCAGTTCTCTGCGCTTTGTCCCGACGTTTCTCCAAACTTTGAAGATCGGCGAGTGCCAGCTCTATCTGAATAGTTTCAATGTCACGGACGGGGTCGACTGAACCCTCGACATGGACGATGTTCTCATCCTCAAAACACCTGACGACCTGGATGACAGCGTCCGTTTCCCGAATGTTTGCGAGAAACTGGTTCCCAAGACCTTCTCCTTTGGAAGCACCCCTCACAAGGCCCGCGATATCGACGAATTCGACTGTTGCAGGCACGGTCTTCTGCGCATTGTTCATCCTCTCAAGGACGCCTAGCCTTTCATCGGGAACCGCTACGACGCCGACGTTCGGCTCTATCGTCGCAAAAGGATAGTTCGCCGCGAGGGCGGCTTCCTGCGCGGTCAGTGCATTGAAGAGTGTGGACTTGCCGACATTGGGCAGACCAACGATACCTGCTTGAAGCATAAGTTGAATTGAAAATAGAAAGTTTATCTCTTCTGAAAGGTTTTGAGAAATCTTGGCCTTGTGGCTTAATTTCAGCTTGGAATACCTATTCCATGCTTCTTTTTATGCTCTTCTCGTTAATCATCCTCCTTTGTGTAACAGTAGGTGGAGTCGC
>CAXRBW010000129.1:0-2601 GCA_964228775.1 Pyrinomonadaceae bacterium
GGTGTCTTTTTGTTCATATCGGCACTATGTCCATTTCAAGAGGAGAAAAACGATGAATTACGGCAAGAAACTAATGGGCGCAATCGTGCTTTCGGCATTGATGGTCCCGACACTCGCAATCGGACAGACCTCGAGCCAGAAGGTCTATACCGCACCTGCTGATGTCATTGAAAAAATCAAAGCTGAGGGGATGGGTGACAGATCGCAGGTGATGCAACTGATGTCGTATCTGACCGATGTCATCGGTGGACGTCTAACAAATTCACCAAACATGAAACGCGCCAACGAATGGACACGAGACAAGATGAAGAGTTGGGGCATGACGAATGCGAAACTGGAATCTTGGGGTCCGTTCGGAAGAGGTTGGTCACTCAAGGCTTTCTCAGCAGAAGTCAGAAGTCCTCAGTCTTTCCCTGTCATCGCCTACCCAAAAGCATGGTCGCCGTCGACCAAGGGAACCGTCACGGCCGATGTCGTATTTCTGAACATCAAGACTGAGGAAGATCTCGCCAAATACAAAGGCACATTGAAGGATAAGATTGTTTTCATCTCTCCCGAGAGGAAGCTTGATGCTGATTTCGGCGGATGCGGACACAGGTTCACTGATGAAGAACTTCAGAAAATGGCGGAGGCGCCGATGCCGGCTCCAGCCGGTGCACCACGGCCTCAAGGGCAGGGCGCACCACAGATGAACCCGCAGATGATGGAAAGACTCCAGCGTATGCAGCTTCAAGCAAAGGCACTGAACATGCTTGTCGAAGAGGGTGCTGCGGTTCTTGTTGATAACAGCGGCAACGGAAGTGGTGGAACGCTTTTCGTGTCGAGCGCGGCGGTCGCACAGGAAGTGCCCGCAAATCCGATGGCGATGTTCGGAGGTGGTGGGGGTGCGACACGCAGACTGTCTGCCTATCAGAAAGAAGCCGAAGCTCGGATGATTCCACAGATGACGATGGCGACAGAAGACTATAACCGCATCGTCAGAATGATAGGTTGGGGAGAAAAGCCTCAGATGACAGTCAACATCCAAACCCAGTATCACGACGACGATTTGATGGGATACAACACCGTCGCTGAGATCCCTGGTACGGATCCGAGTTTGAAAGAACAACTCGTGATGCTCGGCGGACATCTTGATTCATGGCATGGAAGCACCGGTGCGACGGACAACGCCGCCGGATGTGCTGTGATGATGGAAGCGGTCAGAATTCTGATTGCGAGCGGATTCAAACCACGCCGCACGATCCGTGTCGCGCTCTGGTCTGGTGAAGAGCAGGGACTGAACGGATCCAGAGAATACGTAAAGCAGCAGTTCGGTGAGATGAAGCCTGGCGAGCCGGGTGCTCCTCCGACACTTTCAAAAGCTGCGAACTATGACAAGCTTTCCGCCTATTACAACATCGACAACGGAACAGGAAGGGTCCGCGGCGTCTACATGCAGGGCAATCCAATGGTTGCACCATACTTCAAGGCATGGCTCGAACCGTTCGGTGCCGGAGCTAAGACTTTAACTATCAGCAATACCGGAGGTACCGACCACCTTTCATTCGATCGGATCGGACTTCCCGGATTCCAGTTCATCCAAGACCCAGTGGAGTACGACACACGTACCCACCATTCAAATCAGGACAACTACGACCGCATCCAGGCTGAGGACATGAAGTTCAATGCCACCGTACTTGCGGCTTTTGTCTATCAGACAGCGATGATGAATGAGCAGATGCCCAAGAAGCCCATGTAATGGCCTTGGGTTAAAAGTAAAAGGGCGGACCAAATGGTCCGCCCTTTTTTTGTTTCTTGGAGAGCCTAGCTGAGATTTACATCGACCCAGATATTGGTGAGCTTTTCTTGAATCGAGTTTGCTCTCAACCGGTCATTTAGATTTTTGAAATCGACAAAATCGAGAACCTGGTCCTGGTTATAACAAGAGAAGACGAATGATTCTTTGCCAGTTTCTGGATCGATATGTCTTTGTAAGCATTGCGCACAGACTTCTTTCATCATGCATTGCATCGGAGAGTTGATTGATCCGATTGCCGTGTGCTTGGATTTGATGAAAGGCTTAAGGGCGCCGAAGCGCGCTTCCTTCACGCCGTTCATCATCCTGTCTGAGCCGATTGCGATGATTCGGTCTATCTCACTCAACTCGACCGTCTTATCTCCTAACTTCCCTTCTGCGTATGCGATCATCGCCTGAACGATATTGCCACGAAAATGGGCATCCTGGGACCGATTCGGATTTATCTCTACACCTGCATCAGTCGCCCAGATAACTTGATCAGTCGCATTTTCAATTTCTTCTCTTTTGAAGAGGTCAGCGCCGTTCTTATAGCCTGCAAAATAGATGACCTTGTTGTTCTTTTCACGGAGCGCCTTTGCAATCGAGAAGAGTACGGCATTTCCAAGTCCACCACCGGCGAGCATGACGGCCTCGTTTTCTGGAATTTCGGTTGGGGTTCCCGTCGGACCCATGACAACGACTTCTTCGCCAACCTCAAGCGTGGCACACAAACGTGACGAGGTGCCCATCTCAAGGACAATCATCGACAGAAGTCCCTGCTCCTTATCGACCCAAGCACCTGTGAGTGCCAAGCCCTCCATCAT
>CAXRBW010000130.1:0-10642 GCA_964228775.1 Pyrinomonadaceae bacterium
CGGACCCATGACAACGACTTCTTCGCCAACCTCAAGCGTGGCACACAAACGTGACGAGGTGCCCATCTCAAGGACAATCATCGACAGAAGTCCCTGCTCCTTATCGACCCAAGCACCTGTGAGTGCCAAGCCCTCCATCATTAGTTTTTTGCCATTGACCACCTTGGCGCCCGACTCGTAATTCTGGAGGCGATAAAACTGACCCGGTTCGAATTTCTTGGCCTGGAGTGGTGCTCTCACGATGACATCGACAATTGTCGGAGTTAATCGATCGACTTTCACCACATGTGCGAGCAATGCGTCTTCGAGGGAGCTAACGAGCGCATCAAATTGGCGAAGCCCAGCTACCGAGGCACTGCCAACATGGTCGGCAAATATCTCAGAGACTTTAAGGTGACCATGCTTCGCTGAAGCCATGGCCTTCACAACGTTGCCCGCATACTGCGGATGGTTATCGCCGTAATAGCTGATCAGACGCCCGCCCTTGTTGTAGGAAGTGAAGAAGCCTGTCTCACCTTTGCCGCACTCGACCAGCGTCAGATTGCCGTCAGCTTGTCGCTCTGCACGGTGTGGCTGAAAAAATTGCTTCCATTCGTCGAGTTTGAAAGTTCCTGGAAACTCGCGCTCATAAATGACGTTTGGAGATGTACCTGCGGCGACACATACGGTTCTCGCTGGCAAGGTCACGGTTTCAGAGGAACTTGAGAATTTGCCCGTTTCAGAATCGTAATTCTGTTTTTCAAAAACCAAGGCTTCGACCGCACCACTGCTGTCTGGAATCGCCTCTGTCGGCGAAAGGAGTTCGATGATGTTGATTCCCTCTTCAAAAGCCTTTTGAACCTCTTCATGATTCAGCCGGTACGCCGGAGAATCTTGAAGTCGTTTTCTATAAACCAACGAGACACCGCCCCATGACCTGACGAGAGATGCGAAGTCGGGAACTTCCCCCGCTTTTGATGCTCGGACCCGTTCTTCCCGCACTGAACGTCCATGGGAAAGGAATTCCTTTAGTACTAAGGTCTCTTCGTCATCAAAAAGGGACCAAACCTTTTCTTCCCCAAGATGTACTGAGACAGATTCGAAATTCTCAAGCATCTTTTCAACTTGGATCGGGTAGTAGGCCATGAGCTCAGTTGCAGTGTCGATTCCAGTGAGTCCCCCACCGATGACGATTGCGGGCATTCGAACTTGCAGATTCGACAGTGTGTCTTTTTTGAAAGCGCCCGTGAGCTGCAGTGCCATCAGAAAATCAGATGCTTTTCTGATTCCCCTGATCATGTTGTTCTTCATGGGCACAATCGTTGGACGGCCTGCGCCTGTTGCAATGGCGATATGGTCGAACCCGAAATCCCAAGCGTCATCGATGGTCAATGTGCCGCCAAATCTGATACCGCCGAATACCTTGAACTGATTTCTCCGGAATAACATCAGTTGGGTCATGGTGAGGAAATTCTTGTCCCAACGAACGGTGATTCCATATTCAGAGACGCCGCCGAATCCAGAGAGAATTCGCTCGTCAAGATTGGAGGTGATTTCTTTTATGTCACGGATCGGTTTCGGGCACTTCCGTCCGTTGTCGCCGGTCAAGTCACTTGGAAGGGGTTCGATTTTCAGACCGTCGATACCGACCACTCCGAAACCTTCATTAATCAGGTAATGGGCCAGAGTGTAGCCAGCGGGACCCATTCCGACGACGAGGATGTTTTTCCCGTTGTAAGGCAGAGCGTGAGGACGCTTTGCATTGAGTGGATTCCATCTCGTGAGCAGGCTGTAGATTTCAAATCCGTATGGAAGATTTAGAACATCGGTCAGAGAGGCAGTCTCCGCCATAGGGATGTTCACAGGTTCCTGCTTTTGGAAGATGCACCCCTTCATACAGTCATTGCAGATGCGATGTCCGGTGCCGGTACACATCGGATTATCAATCGTGACAATCGCAAGCGAAGCTATTGAGTCACCCTGCTTTTTCATCAGATGCATCTCTGAGATTTTCTCATCGAGCGGACAGCCTTCTGTCTTGATTCCGAGGGGGTTCCTCTTTGGACTTCCATCCTTTTCACGGAGACCCTTCGAACAACCATCCTTCTCACGCTCGTGGCAAATCATGCAGTAGTCGATCTCGTAAAGAGAGTCTCGTTGCGAACCGCGCGGGTCGGTCAATTTAAATCCGTCCCGGCGACGCATCTCGACTTCCGGACCGCGCATGATGTTATGCAATTTTTTGTCGGGACGTTCGAGCCTGACCAAGTTTTGATAGTCGAGCGGATGGGCGGTTTTGATGCTGTACCATCGCTTGGACTTGGAGTGGAATACGATTGCCGTCCATTGCTCCAGAATGTCGATTGCCGCTTTCACTGAAAGGAGCTCGCCGGTCTCGGTGAAACGGAGGCGGGCGGCTTCCAGGTTTCGGCGGCAGTTGTCATCTCCCGATACTGAAAGAATTTTGAGTTTTTCGATGACGCTAGAAGTCTCTGCGTTAATGTCGATTCCCTTCGTCAATTCCTCTTCCGCTTTCAGTAAGGTTTCCGTAAGAATCGCTGTCGCCAATTCTTCGTCAATTGAAGTATCAGATTTAGATACCGACGAGGAAAGAGAGAGCACCGTCTTCTCGAGCGAGGTGGCATCGAGAGCAGCAGAGGCTTCGGCATTATATTTTTTGATTGCGCGACGCTGTATGAAGAATTTCAGTTTCCAGATTGGATCCTGGCCAAGCACCTGGAGCTGCAGACGCTCGCGTTCGGCTTCGACATCGAACAATTTGGCTATGAATGCTGAAAGGTGGGGAGCGGCCGAGGTGATTATGTTGGATTCCGCCCGCGCCTCGTACCCCTCGCCTCGGGCTGCGATGTAGGCACGTAAAGCTTCTCCTAAGATGGAATCCGAGGCCTCGACAGAACGGTAAAACTCCTCCGTCAACGAGGCAAGACAGATTGGATCGAAAAGATCAGAAAATCTGTAGTCTTTTATCCCGAGCTCAATGTCGCCGCCATGCGGTTCGATGTCTGCGCCGTTTTTTGATGAACGTCCGCTCATTGTTGAAAGAATGGGAGAAATTTCACTTAAAACCTAAATATTGATGATAGCATTCGGCGGAAATCCAAACCAAAAGTTTGGTATTCACCGATCGAAGTTTTTGCCTAGTAACTTCGAATGATTGTATATTTCTTGGGCACTGAGCTTTGAAGTCCGCAAGGAGAGTCCCATCTCCACAATGCAAGGTCGGACACCTCATGACTTATTCGTAGGGCTTTTATGGACAAGGACGAACGGCTACTTCCGGTACCCACATCCAAAGATCTTCCGAGTTCCACCCGCGACTCGCAGTCGTCGTATCCACCCGTCTACGGAGACGACTTTGTTGGAAACCGAAAGTCATTCGTCGAATACCTGAATGTGGTGACCAAGCGGTTGCCGCTGATTCTCGCGATGACGATAGCGGTAACAGCTGTCACCGCGTTTTACATGTATCGCCAGCCCTCAGTTTTCCAGGCGACCACTCGGATGGTGATTGAACCCCGCAAACCGAAGGTTCAGCAGCGTGATGCAATCAACATCAACCTCGGAAACGACCCACAATATCTGAACACCCAACTGCAGCTCCTCCAGAATCAAGAGTTGCTTCGGAGTGCAGTGGTTAGATTGGGACTCCATAAAGATCCCAATGCCCTTGTCAACGATGACGCCGGAATCATTCCATTCTTCAAAAAACTTTTCGGATCAAAAAAAGATGTCGACTCAGGCGGAGTGCTACCTGAAATAAATTCGGATATCGATTCCGCTTCTCAGGATGTCCAGCTTTCCGCAGAAGAGCGGCAAAGGGCAGATTCATATGCGGCGATTTTAAGGTCCGGCCTCACTGTCGAACCTGTGGACAGGACCAGTATCGTCAATGTCAGCATCAAATCTACAAATCCGGAAGTAGCCGCAAAAGTCGCCGATTCGGTTGCGGAACTCTTCATACAAAGAAACGCTGAGCAGGAGGTTCAAGGTGCTCAAAAGGCATTTGAACAACTCACAAAATCGATCGAAGACCTGAAAGCAACCATCGTTCTTCAGGAACAGGAGTTCATCAAACAGATGGAATCCGCTCAACTCCCGATAACTCCGGGAAAGGGGTCTGATCTTTTAGCTCAGCGGATGCAGGCCTACAGTGCAGCATGGATCAACGCTCAAGAAGAACGAAGGAAGCTGGAAGTCAGGCTCAATTCAATAATCGGTGCCAAAGGTGATGGTAGAAGTGTTAGAGAGGGTGACGATGACAAAGCTTCCCAGGATTTGAGTGTGCGACTTCAAGAGGCGCAGAGTCAGCTCGCAGATCTCCGTGTCAAATACACTGATGAGAACGAAAAGATAAAGCAGCTCATCGCGAAAATTGAAAGTCTTAAAAAATCAGAGTCTGATTCGGTGGTCAGCCTGATTGCTGCATTACGAAGTCAGATCACCGCCGCATTAAAGCGGGAGGGTGAGGCGCGCGAAGCCTATTTCTCGGAGGTCGGAAAAGCAAATGTCCAAGGACAAGCCGAGACGCGGCTGACAACTCTGAAAAGAGAAATAGAGACCAATCGCGGCTTGCTTGACACATACACTCAGCGCCAGAAAGAACAGGAACTCGCCATCGCCAGTGGCAGACCTGACAACATGCGGATTGATGCGGCGGCGATAAGACCGTCGGCACCTGTCGGTCCGATGCGTAACAGAAATATTCTAGTTGCATTACTCCTCTCTTTTGGTGCGGGCATCGGTCTAGCTTTTCTGCTCGACTACCTCGACGACTCAATCAAGACCTCGGACGATGCTGGACGACATCTTGGGTTGCCTACGCTCGCCCTCATTCCAAAATATGGGTTGGGTGAAAAGAAGCGATTGAGACTCGGACGAGGTGCAAAACAGGGAGACGAGGCTGTGAGCGATCTGAGTTTGGTTTCGTTGACCGATACACGATCCGCAACAGCCGAGGCCTATCGGCACTTGAGGACCTCACTCCTGTTTTCATCGGCAGGTCGAGCTCCCCAAGCGATTCTGGTGACCTCTTCACAGCCGTCAGAGGGCAAGACCACAACCGCCATCAACACGGCAATCACCTTGGCTCAATCAGGGGCCGAAGTCGTAATCATCGACTGTGACCTTAGGAGGCCGCGCCTTCATTCACGGTTCGAACTGTCCAACGAGACCGGGCTGACCAATTATCTTTCTGGAGATGACAATCCAGAAGCGCTCCTCCAGGAACATAGTGAGCTGCAGAATTTAAAGATCATCACCTGCGGACCTATTCCTCCGAATCCGACTGAACTACTTGGATCGGAAGAGATGAGGAATCTTTTGCAATTCCTTCGTGAGAATTTCGACCATGTCATTGTCGACTCGCCTCCGGCGATTTCTTTCACGGATGCGGCCATTCTCTCCACGATGGTTGACGGGGTTGTTCTAGTTGCAATGGCCGGAAAGAGCTCATTACAACTTATGAAGAAGTTCAAGCAGAGATTGTCAGCAATCGGTGCTCGGATTTATGGGGTTGTCTTGAATGGCATCACATCAGACTCCGTCGAGTACGGCTACTATGGATACGGATACAATCAGTATTACGCTCATCAGACAGAAGAGCCCGATCCACCTGATGACAATCAGTTGTGAAACTTTTAAAAGGCGACCGCAAGGTCGCCTTTTCATTCTGCAAGAAATCTTTCTAACGCATTCTGCCAATCAGGCATGGGCGTGATGCCACTTTCCTCAATACGAATCGAACAAAGGGCGGATTGTGCAGGGCGCGGAGCGGGACGATTGAGTACGGCAGAAGTTGCATATTCTAACAACCCGTCAGAATAGCCCTGAATTTCACAGATCTTTTCTGCGAAAGTCGCGTACGACACGTTGCTGCCCGTATTACTGAGATGAATCACCCCCGACAATGGTGAACTGCAGAGTTCTCGGAGCCGGACTGCGAGGTCATCTGCGAATGTCGGGGTCCCGAAACAATCCGTGATTGCGACGATTCGTTTGCCTTCCTCGAGTAGTGACCTGACCATACTCAGGAAATTTTTGCCGTGATATCCGTAAATCCAACCACTGCGAACAATGGTGGCAGACGGAGCGGCGGCGGCGACAAGCAGTTCGCCTTCTAATTTCGATTTTCCATAGACGCCTTGCGGGTTTGGAGTAGAAAGTTCGTCATATGGTTCAGATAACAGTCCATCAAATACATAGTCGGTGGAAATTGTTATCAGTTTGACGTCATTTGCCGCGGCGGCTACAGCGAGATTTCGCGGGCCGAGTGCGTTCACCTCGAAGCATTTATCGGGTTGCGACTCGGAGCCATCGACGTCGGTGAATGCCGCACAGTTGATAATCGCGTGGAATCCACCGCCTCTGACCGTTTCTTCAACTAGCTCGGCGCTGGTGATGTCGAGGTCCTTCTTGGTTGGTGAATACACGTCGTCACCGATACCACTGCAGTATTTCGTGACTGCACGGGCGAGCATTCCTTCGGCTCCGGTAACTAGAATCTTCATTGCAGTTAGATATTAGATTGGTGTGCCGCCGATTATCGCTCTCCGTACATACGGTCGTAATAATCCAGATACTCGCCGGTTCGGACATTGGCAATCCATTGCGGATTCGACCGATACCAATCAATGGTGATTTCGAGGCCCTCCGGCCAAGAGGTGGCGGGTTTCCAAGAAAGCGCCGATTCTGCAAGCGTGGGATCGATGGCATATCTTCTCTCATGGCCCGGACGGTCTTTTACAAACGCAATAAGAGATTCCGATTTGCCGGTGGCAGCTAGGATTGCTTTAACGACATCGATATTCCGCTGCTCGTTTCTTGCTCCGAAGTTGTATACCGCTCCGGCCTCTCCATGTTCAAAGGCCTTCCAAATTCCCCTGGCGTGGTCATCGACGAAGATCCAGTCTCGAACGTTGAGGCCATCTCCATAAATTGGCAGGGATTTGTCTTGTAAGGCATTGGCTATCATCAACGGAATTAATTTCTCTGGAAACTGCCGAGGACCATAATTGTTGCCACAACGTGTGATGACTGTGTCGATTCCAAATGTTTCGGCTGCAGCCCGCACCAGATGTTCCGCCGCCGCTTTCGAAGCAGCATACGGGGAGTTGGGCGCAAGTGGAGAGGTCTCTGTGAAAAACTTGTCAGAGTTCTCGGGGAGTGAACCCATCACTTCATCGGTTGAAATCTGGATAAACCTTTTGACTCTCGCCGCTCGTGCAGCATCGAGTAGATTCTGGGTGCCTTCGACATTCGTCCTGATAAAGACTGACGCGGACTCAATCGAGCGGTCGACATGGGACTCTGCCGCAAAATTGAACACCGCTTCACAGTCTTCAGGAATTGCAGTTCTTACCGCATTGGAATCACAGATGTCCCCGCGAACAAACGAATGTCTCGCGGAGTCGAGGTCGACTAAATTCTCGAGGTTGCCGGCATAGGTCAATGCATCGAAATTGGTTATCGAAACGTTGGATGTCGTTTCCAACACCATTCGTATGAATGCCGATCCGATAAATCCCGCACCACCTGTGACAAAGATTTTTCTCATTTAAAGCGCCCTTCAGCCCACGATGATAAGGCCTTGGCAATGGGCTGTCCACACCAGGGTGAACGTGAAGTGGGGAGTCAGTGGTTGATGAGCATCGCGCGTCCGTCCGGTGTTCTGACAACGAAAACAGATGGTTCATAAAGGTACAACGGGCGCGACTCCTTTCTTATCAGGAGCGCAGCTGCTGAGGGCGATACTTTTTTTGCTGAGTTCAGTTTTGTAGGGTCGGTTACCGAAGCGTAACGTAACGAGATTCTCCGCACATACTCGCGCGTCTCGCGGTAGGGTGGAATCATGTTTCCGTATCTCATTACAGCACCCTCGCCTGCGTTATATCCCGCGAGTGCCAATTCGAGATTCTGATCGAATTTATCGAGCAGCCACCTCATGTATCGGACTCCGGCTTCGATGTTCTGACGTGGATCGAAGATATCGGTTACTCCGAATCGAACAGCGGTGGCGGGCATCAACTGCATCAATCCGCGCGCGCCCTTGTTAGAAATCGCCCGAAGTCGGAATGATGATTCCTGATGCATCTGCGCATAGATTAAAAGAGGGTCGATGTTGTATCGCGCTGAGGACTCAGCGATGTAGGAATCAACTTTCGGATCACCAGTAGTGAAGTTCCTCATGCCGGGAAGATTGACTCCTCCAATGACAGAACTTCCCTTTTTCTCTGTCGAAGTAATGAGATTCCGTCGGCGTGATGTGGGCGTGGTGTTGTAACTCCTAGATACGGTGACACCCGTCGGTGCGTCGAAGTTATCGAACGCACGAGTTTGACCGCTGATCGTGATCGCGGGCGTGACAAGTAAAAGAAAGATGAGGGGCAGTCGTCCCATTGGCTTTCATTGAAAATCGAGCTGACGTTATTTTAGGATTCTCATCGGACGGATTCAAGATTGTTTAACATCTTTTTGGTTTGTTTGGTTCAGGTTTCCTGCTAAAAGCGGAGCCATTTGGCTGAAAGTGCCTGTAAACAAAGCAGTTTTTGGGTTAAGATTCAGATTCGTAAGGTAGGTTGAACCGCGATGTTTTATCTCTCCCAATTGATCGGCGGACCCATTTTCGACAAGAGGGGCGAGAAGATTGCGTCAATCAAGGACGTCATAGTCCGGTATGGGACGGACGACTACCCGCCTCTCACGGGTATTT
This sequence comes from Pyrinomonadaceae bacterium, assembly GCA_964228775.1. Lineage (GTDB taxonomy): Bacteria > Acidobacteriota > Blastocatellia > Pyrinomonadales > Pyrinomonadaceae > CAXRBW01. The sequence goes on from CAXRBW010000130.1 coordinate 8,708, forward strand.
TGGCGAGATACCAAAGACGTCTTTTCTTCATTCCAAAACAAAATATCGCCGCCCTCAATCTTACGGGTGCAAAAATCAGCCGCGAAGTCGTCGACCTCACTCCGTTCAATCGACGCGAAGGCGAGATTCTTCTCGGCAAGGATGTTCTCGACAATCAATTAATTGATGTCGATGGTAAGCGTGTTGTTCGCGTCAATGACGTTCAGATTATCGACGTGGGCGGCGACTGGAGAGTCGCTGGTGCCGATGTCAGCTTTAAGGGTTTTCTAAGAAGGCTGATGCCCAAGGGTTTCTACGGCAGCAACCGTCCTGTCGAAGTTATTGATTGGGCAGACGTCGGATACCTTGCAACCGATTCAACCAACGCCACTGTCACCCTAAAATCATCACGAGACAAACTTTCACGGCTACATCCCGTCGAAATCGCCCAACTTGCCGAATCACTTTCTCCGATACATCGGACTGAAATCGTCGAGGCACTCGATGATGAAACTGCCGCTGACATCCTTGAGGAAATGTCGACCGAGAATCAGGTGAGGATCCTCGAGGAAATGGATAATGAAAGGGCTGCTGACATACTTGAGGAAATGTCACCCGATGACGCAGTCGACGTCCTCGGTGAAATGTCTGATGAAAAGGCCCAGGAACTCTTTGACCTGATGGAAGATGAGGAACGTGCTGAAGTGGCTGAGCTTATGCCGTACGAGAGCGACACGGCGGGCGGACTTATGACCACTGAGTTCATCGCATTCCCAAAAACTCTCACGGTCGCCGATGCAATAGCCCGTCTGAGGGAAATGGCTGATACGCCCAACATGATCTACTACATCTATGTCGTAGAGAACGAAGGGTCATGGAAGCTCAGCGGAGTCGTCACTTTAAGAAGCCTGATTCTTGCAAACCCATCCGAAACACTTTCTGAGGTGATGCGTGAACAGTTCCAATCTGCACATACCGGGGACAGCGCGTCCGATGCAGCGCAGACAATCGCTGAATACAATCTATTGGCTTTGCCGGTCGTTGATGATGAAGGAGACATCGCCGGTATCGTCACCGTTGACGATGCGATGGACATCCTAATGCCCGATGACGCAAGTAACACTTTTCCCAAGATTTTCGGATAATGTTGAATATGAAAACTATTTTATTTTCTTTGCTCGTATCTTTGGTGATGTTTTATAGCGTCGGCTCGGCCCAGACTTCCGATTTCGCAATTGGGGCGAAGCTTGAGAATTTCTCGCTTTCCGATACCAACGGAAAGACCCAGACTTTTGAGGCACTCAAGGGGCAAAAGGGTACCGTTCTGGTTTGGCTTTCAGCCCAGTGCCCTGTTGTGAAACTTTACAATGAACGCATCAGCGCTATTGCGGAAGAATTCAAATCTAAAGGAATTAACTTCATCGGTATAAATTCCAATGCGACTGAAGGTATCGATTGGGTCAGATCAAATGCCGAAGCCAACTACCGCTTTCCGGTGCTGATCGACAAAGACAACGTGCTCGCAGACAAACTTGGAGCAACGGTAACTCCTGAAACCTACTTTTTCGATAGTGGTGCAAAGCTCTTGTATCATGGTGCGATCGACAATGATCGGAGCGGGCGAAACATCCAAGAAAATTATCTTCGAAATGCTTTTACAAACGCACTTGAGGGTCGTGCCATCGAGCGGACTAGGGCGAACGCCTTCGGATGCACAATAAAACGCACAGGTATGTAAATGTCATATTCGGTTCTCAATGGATTTTCCCGAGCAGTCCAAGGATGTATCCTTGGACTGCTTCTGTTATCAGCATCAGCGTACGCTCAAAGCCCTGCTGAGGTTACATCAGGCGCGCTTACTATCAAGAAAATCAATGAGGTCCAGTTACTCCAGATAATCACACCCCAAAACAGACCGAAGCTCATCAATTTTTGGGCGACATGGTGCGACCCGTG
>CAXRBW010000131.1:0-7031 GCA_964228775.1 Pyrinomonadaceae bacterium
ATGACAGAGAGGCGGCGGAAATGTCGCCTCTTTTTTTATTCATATCGGAGGGATTCGATAGGGTCGAGTCTGGCCGCCTTCCACGCAGGGAACAGGCCAAATACGATTCCAATCGAAACGCTCGCCACGAATCCCACTATCGGGGCCCACAGCGGAACATAGGAGGGGATGAAAAGCTTCACGAGAAAGGTAAGAGCCCAACCAATTAACAGGCCAACGAGACCGCCGAGTCCCGTTAGGGTGCCAGCTTCGATCAAGAACTGCACCAGTATGTCGCTCTGCTTTGCGCCGATTGCCTGTCTGATTCCAATCTCTCTCGTCCGCTCAGTGACGGAGACGAGCATGATATTCATCACGCCGATTCCTCCAATCAGCAACCCGATTGACGAGATGACGACCATAGCAAGTGCAACTCCCGCGGTTATTGACTGAAAGTTGTCGATAATGCTTTGAGCTGTTTCGATGCCGAAATTGTTTGGGGCTCCGAACTCTACCTGTCTCCGAATCCGAAGTGTATCTTCAACTTCTTGCTTCGCTGCTTCCAGCTTGCCTTCTTTAGCGACCGCAAGAATGAAAAGATCCTCGGCTTCCGGTTTTATTTTGAGGGCAGCACCCATCGGCATGTAAATTATGTTGCTCTGGTCATTGTTTCCGCCGCCCCCACCGAATAGCTGTTCTTTCTTTTCAAGCAAACCGATGACGCGAAATTCCTGCCCCCCGATTTCAAGTGTTTTGCCGATAGGGGACTCGTAAGGAAAATAGGTATCTTTCACACTACTTCCAATCAGGCAGACATTTGCCTTTGCATCACTCTCACTCTTCGAAAACCAGCGTCCATCTAGTAGCACCTCCGAAGAAGTTTGTTCAACTTCGGGGAGGGTGCCGCTGAGACCTACGCCTGACGAGGTTTTCCCGTTCTTTCCGGACACCTGCGTCTTTGTGCCGAAGTAACTGCTAGAGATGTCCAAAAACGGAACGGCTACCTCAACGCTTGGGAGGGCGCCGATAGCCTCAGCATCAGCGAGTGTCAGCGGTTTTCGCATGCGCTCCTCGCGGGACGGCTGATTAGTCCTCGCACCAATGCTGAATTTGTAGAGAAAAATAGAGCGGGTCCCGAAAGATTCAACTTCCTTTTTAACAGCCGTGTCGATGCCCGAGATAATTGAGGATATGAGCATCACTGTTATCACGCCGACGAGTACTCCAAATATCGTCAAGAACGATCGGAGTTTGTTGCCCTTGAGCGTATCAAGAGCCATGCGGAGATTTTCAAAGAATGAGCCTGTCGGTAGATTCATATCAGTCGGCCCTCAAGGCCTCAATCGGATCCAATCTTGCAGCCTTCCAGGCCGGAAAAAGTCCGGCGAGAACGCCAACGCCACCTGACACGGCAATCGCCAAGACGGCGGCCCACCACGGTATGCGCGTCTGGAAAACATATTTGGTAATAGCAATTCCAAGCAGCTCAGCCAGAATCAATCCAACAACGCCTCCTATTACCGCAAGGGTTGAGGATTCAAATAGAAACTGTCGTAGGATGTCGGCCTGTCGCGCGCCGAGACTCTTTCTAATACCGATTTCCTTCGTCCTCTCCGTGACGGCAACGAGCATGATATTCATGATGACGATTGCTCCGATCACCAGGGCAATCGTGGGCACAATCATGATTACCAAGAATGTGGGTCCAAGGATTCGGTCTCTCACGCCGGTTATTGCATCCGGGGTAAGAAATCCAAAGTTGTCCTTAACGCCGAATTCTAGTTGCCGCTTGATTCTGAGGAGCGTCCGCGCCTCCTCGACTGCGTCATTGAATTGCCGGTCGCTGATGGCGGTTGCGACAAAGTAGATGCCTCGACTTCCTCGCAGGCCGCCGAAGTTCGCACCGTAGGTTTTGATTGGAAATTGAATGAAGTTGTCCTGCGGTTGTCCGAAGACGGTGCCTTTTTCTGTCTGTATTCCGACGATCCGATAGGGAATTCCGTCCACCGAAAGTTCGGAGCCAAGCGCCCCGCCGCGCGGGAATAGCTTTTTGGCAACATCCGAACCAACATAGCAAACCCTTACAGCGTTGTTATTCTCGGCCTCGGTGAAATAACGCCCCTCGGCGATATCGAGTTTCTCAATCTCAGCTATTTCAGGTTCGGCACCGTCAATCCGAACCCCGTTGATCGAAAAGGCGCCGTTCTTCACTTCTCTGCTATTCGGCAGGGATTTGGCAGCTATTTTGTCTATCAACTGCGCCCGTTCCTTAATGAACTGAAGTTCATCGAAGGTCAATTCTTTATTTCTTCGCTGGGCCGCTGCGATTGTGTCAGTGTTTTTAAAGTCATCGAATCCGAAGCGCCTGATGGTGAATGAGTTCGATCCGATACCGGCAATCTTTTCGTCGATGTAAGTGTTGAAGCCCTGAAGCAGCGAGAGGACGACCATGAATGAGGTCACAGCAATGATCATCCCGAGAAGCGTCAAAAAGCTCCTGAGCTTATGGGCCCAGATTGCGGAACCTGCCATTTTAAATGCTTCGGCTGCCTTCATGATTGCTTTAACACTCAGTCGATTTTGCGCAAGAAAGCCTACCGAATTCTCTGGTCTGACTCGATTAGTCCGTCTCGAATGGTAATAATTCGGTGCGCACGAGCTGCGATGTCTTGCTCGTGGGTAACTAGAATGATGGTGTTGCCTTCCTCATGAAGCTTTTCGAACAGCGACATGATTTCTTGACTTGTCTTTGTGTCTAGTGCACCTGTGGGCTCGTCGGCCAAAAGAATTGAAGGATGGTTGACGAGCGCCCGTGCTATCGCGACCCTTTGTCTTTGCCCGCCTGATAATTCGTTGGGTCGATGACCCATTCGGTCCCCAAGCTCGACGGATTGGAGTGCATTGGCGGCAAGTTCCTCACGTTCCTTAGAACTCATCCCAGCATAAATAAGCGGTAGTTCAACATTATGGAGAGCTGTGGCGCGTGCTAATAGATTGAAGGTCTGAAAGACGAATCCGATTTCCTTATTTCGAATCCTCGCAAGCTCGTCATCAGACATGTCCGACACGAGATTTCCATTGATCCAGTATTCCCCTTGTGAAGGAGAATCAAGACACCCAATGAGGTTCATCAATGTGGATTTCCCTGACCCCGATGGCCCTATGATTGCGACGTACTCACCCTTTTCTACCTCAAAGGAAACATCTCTTAGGGCGTGAAGTTCCTCCTCGCCCATTTCATAGGTTTTCCAGATGTCCCGCATCACAATCACCGCGTTCTCGCCGTCGACGGAGGAGGGATTGTCATCGAGCTTCAGTGAGTCTTCCATTTAAAGTTTACTTGCTATCGGATTCCTTCTTTTCTTGAATCTTGACGCGGTCGCCGTCCTTCAGAGAATTAAGCACCTTGCTGGGCCCAGTAATCACCTGCTGGCCCTCAGCCAACCCTTCAATGATTTCCTGGTCTGATACACCCCTAATTCCGGTTTTGACATCTACAAAACGGGCAACGCCGTCCTCGAGCACAAAGACACCTTCCTGAGCCTTCTCTTTTAGTAGCTCCTTGGTCTCTGAGGTAGCGGACTCATCGGGTGTCGGAGTCGCTTCATCTCTTTTGGTGACAATCGATTGGAGCTGAACAGTTATGACGTTAGCTACGGTATTAGTGGTGATTTCCGCGGTCGCGCTCATTCCCGGCCTAAGACCGTCTCGCACATCATCCGGGATTTCCGTAAGTTGGATTACTACCTTGAATTCCTTTGCCTCTTGGATATTGATGTTTGTGGAAAGTCCCCCGCTCGTCTGAGACTTACCAAGTGCGAGTGGGGTCTTCTGAATGACCTTCCCGGCAAGCTCGCGCTCACCGAAGGCGTCAACCTTGATGCGCGCAGATTGGCCCTCGGCTACACGGTCGATCGAGGTCTCATCAACCTTTACTTCAATGTTGATTGATGACATGTCAGCAATCGTCAAGAGTGGTGTTGTCGAAAGTCCGGCCACGGCAAAGGTGCCAACCTTGGAGGGGATCTCGGCAATGACACCGTTTATCGGCGCCACTGAAAGCGTTTTGTCGCGCTGAGTCTTTTGCCCTCTGAGGACCGCGGCCTGCTGATCCGCCCGTTTTGCGCTTGTATTTGCTGCGATTTCCGCAGTTTCAACAGCACGCTTGGCATCCCGAACCGCTATTTCCTGCTGGCTCGCTCGAATCTTTGCAAGGTCCAATCTATCTTTCGCCGAATCAAAGTTCGCTTTCGATTCGACCCCTGCTTCAACAAGCTCGGTGGTTCTCTTTAGCTCACGCTCCGCGGTTTTCAATTCGTACTGTGCAGTCGCCAACGCCTGTTGCGCGGATGCCAACTGATTCTGAGCCGCTATGATTTGGGTTCGGGAAGCTTGTACGTCACTGAGGGCAGCCTGGAGACCGGCAGCTTGGGCGTCAGTACTCGAGTTCAAGGCTGTCGGGTCGAGTTTTACCAAAGGCGTTCCTTTCTTAACAGCATCGCCTTCCTTTACGTAAATCTCCTCGATTCTGCCCTGAACCTCGCTCGTGATGTTCTGGAACTGAATTGGCCGAACTTCTCCTGAGGCTGTAACCGTTGCTCTGAGCTCGGCCCTCCTTTCCGTCTTAATCACGGTCACCGCAGGAATGTCTTTCCTTCCTCGGACAACGCCAAAAATGATTGCTCCGATGACGATAATACCAACGATTGCCGCCACGACTTTTTTTGTAAAGCTCATAATCCTCTTTATTTACTCACTCAATCAAACTCCTTATTCTAGAGGGAAAATCCCAAAAATCCCAATCAATATTCAGCGTGTAAACGGTAGGGTGAGCGCAAAAGCAAATTGGAGCAGAGGCTCTTATTGTTTGGCTTAACAATCGTGCTTGAAATGGTTCAATGTACAGAGAGCATACAGCCCATAAACTTTAGGTCTGAACCGAACTCCGTAGTGCAAAGTTGTATGGCGATGTTAGAATCACGACAACGCTTACTATGGCTCCAGCAACCCCAAATCTGAACCGAATCAATGCAAGTGAGATGAAGGCGCCGACAATCCTCAGGTGTGCTGCCTTCATGATTGACTATGTAATGGTGATTGTTTTTCCAATCGTTTTTCTATTGGTCGGAAGAATCCTCGGATACGATGGCGCAAAACTTCTGGGTAGCGGGACGACAATCATCGGCATTTTCCTTGCGGTCGGTTCGGCATTCGGAAACCTTGTTCTCCTTCCTTTTTATAACTGTCAGAGCATCGGAAAATGGCTGACCGGAATATCCATCGTGACAAGTGACGGCAAGACGCCCACAATCGGGGCGCTCGCACTGCGGCATACAGTCGGTTACCTCGCGACCCTCCTTACCCTCGGCTTCGGTTTTCTGCTGCCTTCCGCCGCGGGCACCGGCTCCGCCCTCCATGACCGGATCTCCAAGACCGTCGTGATTTACGCGCGGAAAACCGTAAGGGGTGCGCGCGCTTAACTATTAGAAAACTCCTACGCGATGGCCCGATGTTTGGGCAAGACCTACCTTAAATCATGGGATTATTTTGGCGCAGAAGAAAAGATGGGCAAACAAATGCGCCCTCAGTCGATTCAGGCTCAGTCCCTGCGATGGAGAGGGTTGTTGATAGAGCTGCGACCAAGGGACGATTCTTCAATGCAATCGGCAGGGCGAGAAATGCTTTCACCTTGAGTCTGCAGAATATATTTCTTGGTGATGCGAAACTCAATGCAGAAAATCTAGAGAATCTCGAGGAGCTCCTGATCTCTGCGGACATAGGTGTGGCTAATTCGACCAAGATTCTTGAGGCTGTTCGAGGACGCCTAAGCAGGAATGAAATTAACAACCTCGAATCTTTGAAAGAGGGAATCAGGCAAGAAATCTTTTCACTCATCAGCACTGCGACAAAGACCGGAATCTCTTCGGAGGAAGAAGTATCACCAGCCTCTGCCCCCTACGTGATTATGGTTTGCGGAGTGAATGGGGTGGGGAAGACGACGACTATCGGTAAGTTGGCCCAGCGAATCAGTGCCGAGGGCCAGAAGGTAATGGTTTGCGCCGCCGATACCTTCCGAGCTGCAGCCTCAAAACAGCTCGGAATATGGGCCGAGCGCTCAAATGTGGAACTCATAACTCAGGGCGAGGGAACCGATCCCGCCGCTGTCCTGTTTGATTCGCTCACCGCTGCAAAGGCAAGAGGTATTGATGTGCTCATAGTCGACACAGCAGGAAGGCTACACAACAAAGCACCGCTCATGGCCGAACTCGAGAAGATGAAGAGGATTGCTGGCCGAGAGGTTCCAGGGGCTCCGCATGAAACGCTCCTTGTGATAGATGCCGTGACGGGCCAGAACGGACTTGAGCAGGCGAGGCAGTTCATGAAGACGGTTAAGGTTACCGGAATCGTTCTTACAAAGCTTGACGGTACCGCGAAGGGCGGAATCGCGGTAGCGATCGCCGCCGAGTTAGGGGTGCCCATCAGATATGTCGGAGTCGGGGAGCATTTGGAAGATCTCTTGATTTTCGATCCCGCCACCTACGTTGATGGATTGCTTTCTTGAAGGCATTCTTATGAAACAAGAAGAGTGGTCCAAACCAAAGAAAGCGCTCGGACAGAACTTCCTGACCGACCGGCGAATCCTAGATACGATAGGTGAGGCAGTTGCCCCCACCCCCGATGACCTCATTATCGAAGTCGGACCTGGACGCGGTGCCCTCACAGAAGTTTTGCTTGCCAAGGATGCAGAGGTCTTGGCGATTGAGCTCGACACATCCCTTGTACCCGTCCTTAGAGAGAAATTCGCAGGGAAGCCCTTCAGTCTTTTAGAAGGAGACGTTCTTGAAGTGGATTTCTCGCAACTTGTCGGTGAACGCCGTGATGCAAAATTCGCCGCAAATCTCCCCTACTACATCTCAACGGCCGTGCTTCAGAAGCTTTGCAGGACGGCAGGGCTCTTCAAAAAAATCGTTGTCATGTTGCAGCTTGAGGTTGCTGAGCGGATCACAGCGCCAGCAGGTTCGAGCGAGCGGGGGTACCTCACGGTGTTGATT
>CAXRBW010000132.1:0-7754 GCA_964228775.1 Pyrinomonadaceae bacterium
TCGGCTTCGAAATGATGGAAACCACCACCCTTTCCAATTTGCCAATGAATCCCCGTCGTTACCTTGTCGTATCGCTGGATCCGGTACATACCTAGATTGTGCTTTTTATTAACAGGGCTTTCCGTGTAAACAAGCGGGAGAGTCACGAAGTGTCCTCCATCCTCAGGCCAAAGCTGAAGAAGTGGAATATCTTCGAGATTCGGACCCTCCATGGTGACATCGAGAACGGGGCCCGAACGAATCCTCTTGGTCCCGAGCTTAAGGCCAGCCGTTAAGAGTTTTTTTTCTGTCCAAAGGGAGGAGAGCCTAGGAGGTAGAAGTGAATCAATGGCCCTCACTGCGCTGCGGACGAAGTTCTCTGGCGCGGAACCGAAGGCAAGATCGATTCTCCGCTTGGTTCCAAAAAGATTGGTTACCACCGGGAAACTCGAGCCTTTCACATTCGTAAACAGGAGCGCTTTACCACCCTGTTCAATGACTCTTCGGTGAATCTCGGCAATTTCAAGAAACGGATCGACGGGGCATGTGACCTCGATGATCTCACCCTCCCGTCGCAATGCTTCAATAAAGCTCCGAAGATCCTGGTGCATTAGCTTCCCCACTCAATCAATACTGATAAAAACCCCGCCCCGATTTACGGCCAAGCCACCCAGCGTCGACGTATTTCCTAAGCAGCGGGCACGGTCTGTACTTAGGATCTCCGAGACCCTCGTGCATGACCTCGAGGATTGCCAGGCAGACATCGAGCCCGATGAAGTCGGCAAGCGTCAACGGCCCCATAGGGTGATTCATGCCAAGCTTCATAATTCCATCGATGGATTCCCTAGTCGCAACACCTTCGTACAAAGCGTAGACTGCCTCGTTAATCATTGGCATCAGGATTCGATTAGCGATGAATCCCGGAAAGTCCTGACAATCGAGCGGAGTCTTTCCCAATCTCTCTGAGATTTCGTGAACCTTTCTGTAGGTATCATCCGAAGTTGCGATTCCTCTAATGACCTCGACTAGCTTCATCAAAGGAACCGGATTCATAAAGTGCATTCCGATGACCTTATCTGGCCTATTGGTAGCGGCCGCTATTTTGGTAATGGAAATGGAGGAGGTGTTAGACGAAAGTATCGCCTCGGTATTCACAATCTCGTCGAGCTCTCTAAATATCTGCAGCTTTATCTCAATATTCTCGGTTGCCGCTTCAACAATCAGTGCGCAACCTTTAAGATCGTGCAATGCAGTGGTAGTCGTGATTCGACCTAAGACATTCCTCTTTTCGTCCTCGGTCATCGTTTCCTTTTTGACGAAGCGATCGAGACTTTTTGACACCGCTTCAATACCTGCCTTAACCCTACCTTCGTCGATATCGCACATCACAACATCGAATCCGGCAGTGGCAGCGGTTTGTGCAATACCATTACCCATGGTGCCGGCGCCTATCACTCCTATAATTTCATTCATAAAACGACCTCTCTTTCGCTCAAAACCTCTCGACAGCGATTGCTACCGAATTCCCTCCACCAAGACAAAGTGCAGCCACACCCTTTTTGGCCTCCCTCCGCTTCATTTCATGGAGAAGTGTCGTAAGCACACGGCTACCTGAGTTACCGATTGCGTGCCCGAGCGCAACTGCACCGCCGTTTACGTTGACATTGTCTCCGCTTAGACCGAGCTCCTTCATGACGCCGAGCGCCTGTACTGAAAAGGCCTCGTTCAGCTCGTATAGATCAACTTCGGAGATTTTCCAACCGGCTTTCTCAAGGACCTTCTGGACCCCCTTAACGGGCGCCAGCATGATCATTTTCGGTTCGATGCCCGAAGTAGCCGAAGCAACTATCCTTGCAAGCGGCTTGACGCCCAATTCCGCCGCACGTTCTTCACTGGTGACGATAATTGCCGATGCGCCATCATTAACGCCCGGGGCATTGCCTGCCGTCACCGAACCCCCGTCCCGCTTGAATGCAGGTTTCAGTTTGGAGAGACTTTCCGGAGTCGTGTCGCTTCGAACGGGTTCATCAAAATCGATGATTATGGGGTCGCCCTTCTTTTGAGGAATAGAAATCGGGACTATTTCGTCCCTAAATCTTCCCTCGGCTTGTGCCGCAATCGCCTTCCGATGCGATTCAGCCGCGAAAAGGTCTTGGCTTTCCCTAGAGATTGCGCAGGTCTCGGCAACTACTTCACCGGTGTTTCCCATGTGCCAATCCTCGAATGGGCACCATAGTCCATCACTAATCATCAGATCCTTAATCTGCCCGTGACCCATCCGATAGCCATCCCGCGCATTCGGCAAGGCGTAGGGAATGTTCGACATCGATTCCATTCCCCCTGCGATCACCATTTCCGAATCGCCAAGCATCACCGCTTGGGCGGCCAACGCAACGGCCCGCAGACCCGATCCGCAAACCATGTTGATGGTGAGCGCTGAAACCTCGACCGGGAGACCCGCCTTGAGGGCGGCTTGCCTGGCAGGAGCCTGTCCAATACCTGCCTGCACAACGCAACCGAGTATGACCTCATCGACCAGTTTTGGATCGACTCCCACTTCATCAATCGCTGCACGAATGGCGAATGCGGCAAGCTCTGGGGCGCTAAAACCCTTCAATGCACCCTGGAATCGTCCAGTCGGCGTTCGCTTTGCACTAATGATTACGGCGTTTCTCATCTTTTCTCCTTCGAACTTCCCTACTTATCATTTCATACTCACGGCTCACCTGACCAAGCACCGCCGTGTTCTCCTGTGCCCGCCTAGCAAGATATGGCACTGCATCTTTAACTGGTCCATAGGGCACATATTTCGCGACATTGAAGCCTGCCTTCGCGAGTGCGTTCGTAATGTTATCGCTCATGCCAAAGAGTTGCGAGAACCAGATGCGTTTGTCTTCTGGACTCACGCTACCAACGTTCATTAGAGCGATTAAACGCTTGGTACTTTCCTCATTATGAGTTCCTGCAATTAGTGCCAAATTCTCAAGATGTTTCAGGCAAAAAATGATGGCCCGCTCATAATCCGAATCCGTTTCGCCTTTTGTTTCATGAATTGGAGACGGAACCCCGCGCGCTGCGGCGAGCCGTCTCTCCTTCTCCATATAGGCACCACGTACAACTTTGACACCGTACTTCGCCCCCTCAGCCGCCACTGAGTGAAATGAGGATTCCAAATAATTGAGCCTATCCTTTCGGTACATCTGAACCGTATGAAACACAACCACGGAGTTTCTGTTGTATTTCTTCATCATCGATTCGGCTATTGAATCGATAGTGGATTGTTGCGCAACTTCCTCAGCATCTATGAAAACCGGCTGGCCAAACTGCTCAGCTGCAGAACATATTGCGTCGACCCTCTGAAGGCCTCTATTAAAGGCGCCTTCTTCGGCCTCGGTCAGAATTATTGAAGACTGCGCTCCTTTCGCCTCGAGTAGCGAGGGATCTATCACCCCTGAGATCTTAAAGACTGCGAAGGGGACAAACGGACTCTGTGCTCCGATTTCGATGCTTCTTAAAATCTCGGCTTTGGTCGCCTCGAATTCTTCCTCATTAGCTTTGGCTTCGGGAGCATAATCAAGAATCGCCCCAACCCCTCTTTGTCCGAGGCCCTTGGCGGTTATCAAACATTCTTCCAACGTTTCTCCACCGCAGAACTGACTAAACACTGTACTCTTTATCAGGCCGCTTACCGGTAAACCGAAACGTAAGGCCGCACTCGCTAGAGCGGTCCCGAATGCGACTAGCCAATTAATCGACATTAGACGGAAGAGAATCCTCTTTCTGAGAAGTTCTCTATCACTCAAATGCCCAAAAGCGGTTTCTGTGTCCCTGAACTCGATTTCCATTGTTACGAAGGCGCTAACCTTAAATCATATTTCACCAAGCGCATGCCCTCAAGGACAATAGGCCAAATCTATGTTGTGATGGCTAATGCTTTGAATTATCATTCCAAAAGCATTATTTTTCCCCCTTATTTCAATCCATGAGCAAAGCACTTCCAAAGCGGACCGAGAACTATTCGGAGTGGTACAACGAAATCGTCAAGCGAGCAGGTTTGGCCGAAAATTCATCGGTTAGGGGCTGCATGGTCATTAAACCTTATGGCTTTGCCATTTGGGAGAAGATGCAGCGCGCTCTTGATGACATGTTCAAGGCTACTGGGCATCAGAATGCCTACTTTCCACTTTTTGTACCGAAATCGTTTTTGGAAAAGGAAGAGCAACATGCCGAGGGTTTTGCAAAGGAATGTGCAGTCGTCACGCACTATAGGCTAAAGGCTTCTCCGGATGGAAAGGGGCTCATCGTGGACCCTGATGCAAAACTTGAGGAGGAACTCATCGTCCGCCCCACATCGGAGGCAGTAATTTGGAACACTTATCGCAACTGGATTCAATCGTACCGAGATCTCCCAATCCTGATTAACCAATGGGCCAATGTTGTCCGATGGGAAATGCGAACGAGAATATTTCTCCGCACCGCTGAATTCCTCTGGCAGGAGGGCCACACGGCCCATTCCTCAAAAGAGGAAGCTGAAACCGAGACCCGGCTAATGCTAGACACTTATGCCAAGTTTGCTGAGGAATGGATGGCCGTCCCAGTGATAAAAGGTTCGAAGACCCAATCTGAACGGTTCGCTGGGGCCGAAGATACTTTGTGCATCGAAGCACTAATGCAGGATGGCAAGGCTTTACAAGCTGGAACCTCTCACTTTCTTGGGCAGAATTTTGCAAAATCCTTCGACGTACAATTCACCAACAAGTCGGGTGAACTAGAATACGCATGGGCCACCTCATGGGGTGTTTCAACTCGCTTGATGGGGGCATTAATAATGGCGCATTCCGACGATAGCGGATTAGTCCTACCACCAAAGCTAGCCCCGATACAGGTTGTGATTGTACCCATCTACAAAAGCCCTGAGGATTTATCCTCAATTACAGCCCAGATCAAGCCGCTGATGGCAAAACTGAGGGACCTTGGAATCTCCGTTAAATTCGATGATGACGACCAGCAGAGATCTGGGTGGAAATTCGCGGAGTACGAACTTAAGGGCGTCCCGGTACGCATCGGCATTGGTATGCGGGACTTGGAAAATGGCACCGCAGAAGTTGCCCGCCGAGATCTGCTAACAAAAGAGACCGTTAGGTTCGAGGATCTTTCAAACCAAATACCAATGCTTCTCGATCAGATACAGAACAATCTTTTTGAAAGAGCGACGAAGTTTAGGGACGCAAATACCTTCACCGTTGACACATGGTCTGAATTTGAAAAGCAAATCGAATCTGGGGGCTTCGTGCTCGCACATTGGGACGGCTCACCCGAGACCGAGGAATCAATCAAACAGGCGACGAAGGCCACTATCCGCTGCATTCCCTTTGACGGTCCCAGCGAGCCTGGAACCTGCGTCAAGAGTGGTAGGCCATCGGCTCGCCGCGTTCTCTTCGCAAAGGCCTACTAAGAGTTAAATTCAATTACCAACGACAGCGGCCGGGACGGGAAAATCATTACTTGCTCCGAATTGTCTCGCTGAAAAGGTGAAATTGTTTCCGGAGAGCTTGTACCAAATGCCGGTAGATGGTCGGTAGACCGCAAAGTCTGAATAGCCATCGGCATCATAATCAGCCATCACCGGCACGTCGGTTGTAATTCCGAATTGAATGGCACCTACCGCCCGATCAGACGATCTAATCCACCACCAGGTTCCGTTCGAAGGGCGATAGACCACGACGTCAGCCTTGCCGTCGCCATCGATATCTCCCACTTGAGGCTTGTCACCTGACGCTCCAAACTGGACCGATGACCAAAGACTTGAAGAACTTTGGAGCTGAAACCATGTACCCGATGACGGTCTAAAGACGGTGTAATCTGATTTACCATCACCGTCAAAATCGCCAATCATCGGAATATCGCCACTAGTTCCCCACTGGACAGCTTTGAAACCTAGGGTGCTTTGCATGATGTACCAAACGCCAGAGGAAGGACGAAAAACGGCGGCATCATCCCGACCATCCGCATCGTAATCCGCAGGCACTGGGATATCCCCAGGCAAACCATACTGGAAACCGTAAAAGCCTGCGGTGGTGCCGAGGATGTACCAAACACCGGTCGAGGGTCGAAAAACCGCCCGATCGTTTCGGCCGTCACCATCGAAATCGCCGACAAGTGGGCGATCAGTTGATATTCCAAATTGATACCATTCCGGGGATTGCCCTCCCGATCTTTCATTGATCCAGAGTCCTTGGCTGGGGCGATATACCGCGGCGTCCGTTGCTCGGTCTCCATCAAAGTCTGAAATCCGATTTCTTTGCGGCATTCCTGCTCCCGTGGCGTCTAGAATTAGCAGACCGCTCGACATGTCTCCAACAATGATCTTGCTTTCGCCCAGAAGCGGAAATACTGCCCAGGTTCCGTCGTAGGTGGTTGGCAGCAGATTCTGGAGATTGTCCGTTCCACAAACCAAATCCCATGGTTCCGAGGCAATGTTTTGAGATGCAGTTTCGGGACGAAACGTATTCGGAAAGGCATCATATTGGCCAATTCTGCGCAACTGATTTCTCTGAGTGATGTCGAACACCTGCACACCCGCTTGATACCATGAGACGTAAAGCTTATTGCCAAACACCACTGGGTTATGGGGGGTGATAGCGTTTAAACCAAGGTCCGTCATCGAAATTCTCCCGACCAGGAGTGGTTGGGAGGGATTCTGAATATCGTAAACACGCACATCACCTGGGGAGGTACCGTTGGACTGAGTAACTTCCCGAGCGCTATACAGATAGCGCCCATCATCGCTAGTCCAACTGCTGTGCATGTTGTTCCCTGCTGTTGCCGAGGCACTCGCATCCTCAATGAAGCCGAGAAGGGTTGGCGCTTGATTTGAAAGATTTGAAATGTCGTATATTTCCGTACGTCCCCTGCTCGTTGAAGTTCCCCATCCAGAGGTGAAGAGCCTTGACCCACGGATATGCATGGCATGGACCCACTGCGGATCGGTTGGATTTATTTCCCGAACAAGAACTGCGGAACTCGGATTCGTGACATCGATTATTCTCAACCGCTTATCTGAAAACCCATTGTAGTTTTCAATTAGGAATCTCCTCCCGCCTTGGTCGAACACGAGCATTTCATGAATACTGCTGAAACCGCCTCCGTTGGTCTGGTTGATCGTCGCGACCAGAGAGGGGGCAGACGGATTATTAAGATCAACGACATGTACACCGCCCCCGTTTCCGCTACCAAAATATGCGGTCGTCCCAATTACGATGGCCTCGAGGAATTGCTGGTTATCACCAGGGTTGTACCAGGAAGCGAGTGATGGGGCGTCAGGATTACTTATGTCAAAAATGAAGGCCCCCCGACAACTATACGTGCCGAGTACGGCAAGATTACCGTCCGCCCAGACGTCAGCGAATTTCCATTGAGATGAGCTAGGACAGCTTGGGGTTATTTGGGACCTGAGCCGAACCGGCTGCGCTGATACCGTTACGAAAAGTGCCAAAAAAGCTAAGAAGATTAGGCAGGCATTGCGATAGTGTAGGTATCTCACGAGTTCCATACCCGCAAATCTTAACCCTACAAAAGCAAAACTGAAAGACTATCCTAGGATGCGGCCTGTGAGGCGTCCTTTATCACGAGATCAAAGGTTCCTGGTGCCACTTTACAGAAGCGGCGGTTTCTGTTGAGGGAAACTGCAATGGAAATAGTGGGATTGTTGCCGGTAAATTGCATGCCGCCATCGAGAAGCATTTGGTAAAGTTCGTTTACATGAAGGGCTCGTC
>CAXRBW010000133.1:0-3110 GCA_964228775.1 Pyrinomonadaceae bacterium
TTTGGATGCTGCAAAACTGAGAAGTTTCACGTTCTGGCTACTCGGAGATCTTTCTCAAGCCTCCAAATGGGGATTCATTCTCGTAAGTGCCGCCGCACTGCTCGGCACCGCTGCCCTGTTGATTCAAGCGCGGTCTCTAAATCTATTGATGATTGGTGAGCGTGATGCATTCGATTTCGGGGTCGAGGTTAGCCGTGTCCGAGCCTTGGTCTTCGGTGTGTCAGCCGCCTTGGTGGGTGTGTCGGTTTCCGCCGGGGGTTCCGTTGGCTATGTCGGACTGATAGTCCCCCATTTAGTTAGAATGATGGTGGGAAGTGACAACCGAAATGTTATTCCGCTTGCCGCAATCGGCGGCGCAACCTTTGTGGTTCTCGCAGACACGATTGCTCGGGTAGCAATCGCTCCGAGGGAATTGCCGGTCGGGGCAATCACCGCGCTTCTCGGCGCGCCACTGTTTATTTATCTGCTCCGTAAGTGAAAGATCACTCAAAGAAGATTTATTTTTTAGATGTTGCAAGCCTCTGAAATATCCGTTAGCTACTCAGGTCATCAAGTTGTACGTGGCTTCAGTATCTCTATGAAGGCTGGAAGGCTTGTTGCACTTCTCGGTCCGAATGGTGCGGGTAAGACATCAGCTCTTAAGACACTAAACGGAAATCTCGCGGCGGGTGGAGGCGAAATTCTACTCGATGGAATCCCACTTGAGAGATTTTCTAGGCGACAGATTGCGACGAAGATCGCAGTAGTGGCTCAAGAGGCGGAAACCGGATTTCCCGTGAGCGTCCTCGAGTATGTTCTCGGTGGTCGATATGTGCATGGGGCGTACTTTGGTTGGGAAAGTGAGCGGGATATCACGATCGCCCGTGACTGCATAAAACTCTGCGATCTCGGCGGCTTTGAGGGGCGCTACATGAATCAGCTCTCGGGCGGTGAACGACAGCGGGCGGTACTGGCCCGTGCAATCGCAACCGAGGCTGGCGTGCTTCTTCTTGATGAACCTACAGCGAATCTGGATCTCGCTCATCAATTGGAAATGTTCAAGCTCGTCAAAGAACGGTGTTCCGGATGCGGAGCATCCGCCCTCGTCATAACACACGACATCAACCTAGCTGCCGCGTTTGCTGATGAGATTGTGATGATGAAGGAAGGGGTTATCAGGGCCTCTGGCACCCCAGAAGAGGTACTTAGATCCGAAAATCTCGCGGCGGTGTTTTCGGTCGAGACCGTCCTTGATAGAAATCCGGTGAACGGACATATCCGAGTCACGACTTTACACACCTAATCATATGTTCAAAATCACCGTCTTGTTCTCAGTGCTTTTCCTTACTTCGACACTGTTTTTGAATGCACAGACACTTCCATATATTTCAGGTAGAGTCACCGAATCACGGATAGTGGGCCTTCCAATGCCTGTCTTGGCTGCGAAGGTCAAAGCTCGCCGCATCTCGGACGGCGTCGTCGTCGGAGAAGCAGTTACAGATTCACGCGGAGCATATTCAATCAAGGAGCTTCAAGCGGGGTCATACGAGTTGATTGTTGATTGTGACGTTTGCTCTAACGTGAGACCGACTCGGATTACCCTCGCCGACACGTCAGTGCAACGAGATATCGAACTCTTGCCTGCGGTCGGCTCGCAGACCGTGACGATTTCGGCGGACCGCGTTCAGAGTCAGGAGGAGATAGCAAAGTCAGTCACTGTGATTGACGGGCAGGAAATGCGAGACCGCGCCGATTTCTCACTCGCCGACGCCTTGAGAACCGTTCCAGGCTTTCGAGTTCAGCAATTCGGAGGGTTCGGCAAGACAGCAGTAATCAAAACCAGGGGTCTGAGAAATCAGGACACGGCAGTTCTTATCGACGGCGTAAGATTGCGCGATGCATCTGCCATCACGGGTGATGCGTCCGCCTTCATCGGTGACATAACACTGACCAGTGTCTCAAAAATTGAGATATTAAGAGGTTCGGGCAGTTCGATTTACGGTACCAATTCAATCGGCGGCACAATCGATTTTCAAACACCAAGGGCTGCGAGTGGGTGGCATGGTCAATTTGGAGGAGCCATCGGTGGTCTAGGCCTGACTCGCTTTCGAACCAATCTATCAAGAGCGACTTCTGATGAGCGCTATGGAGTAAGTTCAGGTTTTTCGCGAACAGCTGTCTCGCGAGGAATTGATGGAAACGACGATGCGCGTAATTCGAATATCCAATTTCGATTTGATGGTAGACCTTCTGACAGCTTTGTAGTCTCCACCAAATTTTTCAGGTCAGGTTCTTTTGTAAAGCTCAATACAAATCCTGAAGTATTTGGCGTCATTCCTTCTGGCGGGATTGTTTTCGCAAAAAAGAATGTCAATTTTAGTCCAGATGCCGACGATCAGGATGCCTCTCAGCGCTCAACGATTAATCACTTCGGAATGAGCACCAGTTTTGCACCTAACGACAAGCTCGTGTTCTCGGGAAATCTTTCGATCGTCGCATCACGCAGATTCAATTCCGACGGACCTTTGGGCCGTGGATATCAAAGCTCATCAACAAGCCTTTATGAGGGGGGCATAGTTACTTTCGGGGGAAGGGCCGAATGGAATCCTTCCGAAAGAAACAACATCAGGATTGGTTATGAATTTGAAAGAGAAAAGTTTCTAAACGACGGCCGCACCCCGACCGGCACTGAGAACTATCTCACCCGAGCCGGACAAACGAGTAGTTCTTTTTACGCCCAGGACTTGATGCGCCTCATGGGTGGCAGGGCTGTGCTTGCGGGTAGCGTCAGATGGCAGCGCTTTTCGGCTTCAAAACCAAAGTTCAGCTTGAGTACCGCCCCTTATCAGGTGGCGACCACTGAACCAATTCCTTCAGCGCTAACATTCGACGGCGCTTTTACATATAATCTGCGGCCCGAAGGAACCGTCATCCGCGCCCATGCGGGGAATGGCTTCCGAGTACCCTCACTTTACGAGCGTTTTGGGTCTTACTTCAGTGTTTATCCGGTGCCTGAGTTTATCGCGCTTGGAGATCCCAATCTGAAACCCGAAAGGACACTTGCGTTCGATGCGGGGATTGAGCAGCAATTGTTTTCACGAACACTCAAGCTCTCCGCAACTTACTTTTAC
>CAXRBW010000134.1:0-6644 GCA_964228775.1 Pyrinomonadaceae bacterium
ATTCAGCAAGCGGGGTCGTCTCGATCTGATAAAGATCGGCGATGAATATCAGACGGTTAAGATGGATTCCGTAGAAATGTCCTCGATGCCGAACTCCGCTCTTGAAACGGTTTTTGAGGATGGGCGGGTGATGGTTGACGACACACTAGATGCAATCCGACTTCGAGCATCAACGCCTTTTCAGCTTCCGTACGCTAAATCTGAGAGCTCGCGGTAATTTTCTTCTATATTGCTCGGTGGCATCAGCACACCGCTGATCATCGCGACTGAATTCGCCCCGGCGCGGATGACGTCACCCATTGAATCTCTACCAATACCGCCTATTCCAACCAACGGAAGACTTCCAACCAGATTCTTTACACCAGTAACCATTTCAACCCCAACCACATCATCCGGCGCCACCTTGGATTCGGTCGGGAACACTGGTCCGATGGCGATGTAATCGATCGGTAATTCTCCTGCGTCTGCGACCTGTGCCAATGAATGTGTCGAATATCCGATGATTGCCTCGGAACCGAGAACCGCTCTCGCATCTCTTGGCTCCATATCGTCCTGTCCGAGATGGATTCCGGCGGCCCCTGAACTCAGCGCTACATCGACCCGGTCGTTTATCAGAATCAGAAGACCTCGCTCCTTACCGAAATTCACACAATCTCACGCTTATTCGATAAAGGCCCTAGCCGAAAGAGACTTTTCACGCAGTTGAATAAGCCTCGCACCCCCAGCCGCGAGGGCCTGCACTTGTTCATAATGGGACATGCCCGTCATGACCCGGTCGGTAATCGGGTAGATTGTCGGAAGTGCAAGTCTACTCATTTCAGTTTCATAGGAGATTCAAAGCTTTCATCATCAACACACCGTCTTCACCGTCGTTATAGTATTTCTCAAGACGCTGAACTACGATGAACCCTAGTTTTCCGTAGAGTGCGCGCCCAGCCTCATTCGAGTTCCTCACTTCCAAGAGCAGTGTGGAATAGCCCCGTTTCTGAATGGCCATTTCACCCTGCATCATGAGGGCCTTTCCAATACCCTTTCGTCGCTGATCAGGCCTCACACCGATAGTTGTGACATGTGCCGAACCATCAGGGGAAATCATGAGAAAGATGAAAGCGAGTAGGTCACCCATCTGGCCTTCGCATTTATATCCGATGACACTCGGGTCAGAAAAAAGAAAATCAAAGGTGTGATGTGTATAGCTCTCTCCAGGAGGAAAGCAAATAGAGTTCAATTCCATCACGGTAGATTTATCAGAACCCGTGATTGGAGAAATTCGGTATGAATCAGGGGTTGGAGACAGTGAAACGTTCATGACAAACCTATTTAGACAATCAGCATGCAATCACCGTAGCTGAAAAAGCGATACCGCTCTGAGATCGCATGCGCGTAGGCTGACATTATTAATTCATGTCCCGCAAAAGCCGACACTAAAAGAAGCAAAGAACTCTTCGGTAGATGGAAGTTGGTGAGAATGCCGTCAACAATCTGAAACTTGTGCCCGGGTGTGATTGTGACATCAGCCATTCCTCGACCTGCTCGGAGTTCTCCATTTTCCGCAAACGACTCGAGCGTGCGAACCGAGGTGGTCCCAACGGCGATGACACGCCTTCCTTCAGCCTTCGCCAGATTCACGGTCTTGGCAGTCTCCTCCGTTATCTCGCAACGTTCACCAAGAACTCTGTGTTCAGAAATATCGTCTGAACGGACGGGTGCAAATGTTCCATATCCGACATGGAGCGTTACTTCTGCAATGGAAACACCCTTTTGTTTAAGGTTTTCCAACACCTCGGGTGTGAAGTGAAGCCCAGCCGTCGGTGCGGCAATGGCGCCCCTCTCTTTTGCATATATCGTTTGATAGCGCTCTCTATCAATTGATGTCTGTTGCCCTTCACGCTTTATGTAATGTGGCAGAGGTATCTCCCCAATCTCATTGATTATCGTGTTGAAGTCACCCACACATCGGAATTCCAGAACTACACTTCCATTCTGCTCATGCCCGAGAACTACCGCCTCAAGATTGTCCGCAAAGCAAATCACCGAACCATCCTTCAGTCGTTTCGCAGGTCTTGCCAATACCTTCCAAACGAGGCCGTCGATTTCTTCCATCAGAAATATTTCGACTCGCGCGCCGGACACGGTAGTGCAATGCAGGCGTGCTGGGAAAACTTGGGTGTTGTTGATCACCAATACATCCTGCGGTGTAAGGAGGTCACAAATATCGGTAAACCGGCTATCCTTGATTCCACCCGCCTCGCGATCCACCGACATAAGCCTGGAAGAGTCCCGCCGCTCAAGTGGATTTTGAGCAATCAATTCTTCTGGAAGGGCAAAATCGAAATCTGAGAGATTCATGTCACCTCGTGCTCGAATCGAAAAAGAGAAGGTGAAAGGAAGGAGAATGTATGGTGCCGGAGGTCGGAGTCGAACCGACATGGGCGTTAAGCCCGCTAGATTTTGAGTCTAGTGCGTATACCAATTTCGCCACTCCGGCGCGAATCAACAAGGATAGTATTACTGAAAATAAGCGTCAACCTTTTGAGCTACACGAAAATCTCGAATACCTCATTCGAGAAAAGCATCCCTTTTCTAGTCAATCTGATATTTCCATCGGAATAGAGTAGACCCTTTGAGCGTGCAGAGGCGAGTGCATCGGAGTACTGCATCTCGAGATCCACTCCAAATCGTTCCTTGAATGCCTCTCGGTCAAGTCCAGAGGTAAGCCTCAGTCCGAGAAAAGCTGCTTCTGAAGCAAGGTCAATCTCTGTTGACTCGGAGCGCGGCGACTCGCCCGCCTCGATCCTGCGCACATATTCCGATGTGTCGCGAACATTCGCTCGACGTATTTTCCCATCGAATGAATGAGCAGAGACCCCAAAGGCGTGAACAGGCTCACAAGTCCAATACTTCATGTTATGCCTCGCCTCAAAACCAGGTCTTGCGAAGTTTGAAATCTCGTATTGAAGAAACCCATCGGTACACAGGCGATCAATCATCACTTCATACATCTCTGCTGCGAGCTCATCATCAGGCATCGGCCTTCTACCCGATCGTATCTGCTCTTTGAGTGGCGTTCCTTCATGAATCTCAAGAAGATATAGCGAGATATGCTGAATATCGAAGGCAACAGCTTCAGTGATATTCTTTTCCCATTCCTTCATTGTCTGTCCCGGAAGTCCTGCAATCAGATCGAGAGAAATATTTTCAAAGCCACTCTTCGTCAGTGCATCAAACGTCCTGAACACGTCCTTTACATCGTGCCCCCGTGCTAGAAGACGAAGGGAATCCTCATTGAAGGTCTGAACTCCGAAGCTTGCACGATTTACCCCAAGAGATCGGTAATCTCGGAAGCGATCCACATCAGCCGCTCCTGGATTTATTTCGATAGTGATCTCAGGTGCACTTGAAATGACGAATTTTCGATGAAGTCTCTCGAGTAAGGCTTCCAGTTGTGACGGAGTGAGGAGACTGGGTGTCCCACCGCCGAGATATATGGAATCTGGAGAAGCGTGTTCGAGTGTTGACTCGAAACGGTCTATTTCTGCGCAGATTGCATGTATGTACCGATCGACGGCTGACTCTTTTACGAGTATGTCTGTCGCGAAATCGCAATAGGAGCAGCGCGATTTGCAGAAGGGAATGTGCAGGTAGAGACCTGGTGACATGTTCGTCTCGATGGACGGACTCAATGCTCGAGCGCTCCTTCAAGAGTGGAAGACCAAGCTTTTTCCAGTTTGATGACAGACTCGGCTATCTCAACCTTTCCATCTACGGATATGTTGAGTTCGTCACCACCCACTTTACCAAGGATGACGAAAGGACATTTGTCTGAGAGCGCAGTGACTTCATCAAGTTTCTCGGTGTCAAAGGTGATAATGATTCGCGAAGGCGATTCTCCAAAAAGAAGCGAAGGCGTCGACAGTGAATCCGATACCAAGTCCACCGTCGCACCAATCGAACCCCTGTTGAGAGTGGAGAAACATGATTCCGCGAGAGCCACCCCAAGGCCTCCGTCGGAGCAGTCGTGTGCTGATTTAAGTAAGCCCGCTTCGGCTAGCGCGATACATGCGTCTTGTACGCTCTTCTCAAGATCGAGATCCAGAGAGGGGACCGTTCCGCCTTCAATAAGATCTGCCATCGAGCGCCCGAGAATGGTTTGAGCATATTCACTCACGCTCAAGTCATCGGCGTTAAGTCCGAGAAGAGCGATGGTGTCCCCTGGATCTTTGAATCCAGGTGTTACAACTCGCCTGACATCCTCAACCAAACCGACGACTCCGATCGTCGGAGTTGGAAGGATGCCGCTACCTTCCGTCTCATTGTAAAAAGAAACGTTTCCAGAAATAACAGGTGTACCGAATTTCTTGCAGGCGTCGCTCATTCCCGCAATCACCTCTGCGAAACTCCACATGATCTCAGGTCGTTCAGGCGAAGCAAAATTCAAACAGTTGGTGACCGCTATCGGCCGTGCTCCGACGCAGACGTGATTTCGTGCCGCCTCGGCAACGACGAGCTCTGCCCCCTTGCGCGGGTCGACGTTCACATATCGACCATTTCCATCGAGACACATCGAGACCGCTCTTCTGGTTTCCTTGATGCGAACCACACCGGCATCTCCACCTGGCAAAACCGCGGTGTTGGTCCGAACCATCTGATCGTATTGTGTATAGACCCATCTCTTCGAGCAGATATTCGGTGAAGAAAGTAGAGAGATTAAAGAATCTGTGGAATTAGGATGTTCTGGCGCGGGCAACGCTCTTCTATTAACCACCCGAGGTTTCATCGGCCGATTGTACTTAGGTGCCGCATCAGTGACCGTGTCTACTGGTATGTCGGCCTCGAGCAAACCGTTATGGAAAACCTTGAGTCGGTTACCCTCGACAACTTTACCGATGACGACTGCATCGAGATCCCACTTCTTGAAGATATCGACAACCTCTTTCTCCCGCCCACTCTTTGCGACGATCAACATCCGCTCTTGAGATTCGGACAGCATCATTTCGTAGGCGGTCATTCCAGTTTCGCGCTGCGGCACTAATGTCAGATCGAGTTCGAGGCCGGTACCGGCGCGGGCGGCCATTTCAACTGACGAGGATGTCAGTCCGGCGGCACCCATGTCCTGAATTCCGGCGATGCAGCCACTCCTCATCGCTTCAAGGCATGCCTCTAAAAGAAGTTTTTCGAGAAAAGGATCTCCAACCTGGACCGTCGGTCGCTTTTCGAGTGCTTCATCATCGAATTCCGCGGATGCCATCGTCGCGCCATGGATGCCGTCTCGACCAGTCTTAGCACCGACATAGAGAACGGGATTTCCGATTCCCTCCGCCTTTCCGAAAAAAATCTGATCCTTTTTTACCAATCCGAGTGCGAAGGCATTCACCAATGGATTGAGGCTGTAAGAGGAATCGAAAACAACCTCGCCTCCCACGGTCGGGACGCCAAAGGCATTTCCATAATGAGCGATACCCTCGACACAGCCTTTTAGTATGGCTTTGTTTCGTGACCCATGTCGCGGATCTGAAAGAGGACCAAAGCGAAGGGAATTCATCGCCGCTATCGGCCGCGCACCCATTGTGAAAACATCTCGCAGAATACCGCCGACACCGGTGGCGGCACCCTGGAATGGTTCTATGAATGAGGGATGGTTATGGGATTCCACCTTGAAGGCAACGCACCAATCATCACCGATATCGACTACACCCGCGTTCTCACCCGGCGGTACTATTACCCTCTCTCCGGTAGTCGGAAGATTCTTCAAGTGAACACGGGATGATTTGTATGAACAATGCTCCGACCACATGACGGAAAAAATTCCGAGCTCAGTCATCGAAGGCTCACGACCCATGATTTCAAGTAGCTTTTCATACTCGTCTTCAGTGAAGCCGTGTTGTGAGATTACTTCAGGGGTGATCGGAGTTGCAGTCATCGATTGTTCGGATTTTGAAGTCGTTTGAAAAGGAAGATTCTAAACCTTTGAAATTATTATGTCGAACAGTTGTGACGCTCGACTTCATCGATGCTCTGAAATGGGAACCGCAGGTACCGAGAGTCTCGCCAAAGCTGCTCTTATGACTTCAGCCTTGAATCGCCCCATTTTCTGATACTGAAGTTTTCCCTCTGCGTCATAGATGACAGTGAATGGAAGTGCGCCGCTCCAATTCTCGGAAATCTTTCTCATCACAGCGCCTTCATCGGATGTCCAAAGAAGGTAGCTTGGCATTGTAGCCTTCACATCCAAAAGAAATCGGAGAACATCGCGATCTATCTCCACAGGATCGTCAAGAGAGATGGTGATGACATCAACCTTGCCACCGAATTCCGCTGAGAGTGCGACAAGTTCTGGAAACTCATCTCTGCACGGGTCGCACCATGTCGCCCAAAAATTGATGAGCTTCGGTCTGTTTTGGGGTGTGATTATCTGGAGTAACTGGACCTCATTGATTTTCTTGATCGTCAGCGCGCCTGATGTAACCTCAGCAGGGCTTTGAGCGTACGCTGATGCTGATAACAGAAGCAGTCCAAGGATGAATCCTTGGACTGCTCTGGAAAATCCATTAAGAACCCAATATGACATTTACATACCTGTGCGTTTTATTGTGCATCCGAAGGCATTCGCCCTAGTCCGCTCGATGGCACGACCCTCAAGTGCG
>CAXRBW010000135.1:0-5128 GCA_964228775.1 Pyrinomonadaceae bacterium
CTCTGAAAGGATTGGTCGAAAACATCACACCCCCTCGATCCATATCCACTCCTATCTGAATCAGCGCTGACATGTAAACTGTCTGCTGATCTACATAGTTGCGAACCCGTGCCTCATACGCCTCGAACTTCCATAGAGAAGCCCAGACTTTTTTCACCGCCTCGATTAGTTGATCGCCACTCCTCACGTTGGGAACGCTCGAGTAGAGTCCCGCCCCGGAAAAATTCGGAAGGTCCTCAGCATTCGATGAACTGCGCACAAATACCGGACGTCCACCGAGCTGGCTTTTCCACCGGCGCACGATTTCGTCACGCAGGGCCGAATCTATCCGCCCTTTTTGAATCGCGCCCCTTAACTCTTCTAGCTTCTTTCGGCGAACCCTCGGGTTATGGACAAAATCGATGTCCTGAATCGCCTCCTCAATCACCTTGTCGAAACCGTTTTCCTTCATGAACCTGTCGTACCAAAAAAAAGGCACCGAAAAGCCATCGGGAATCGAAACATCGGCGAAGTTGCGATTAAGAAGATGTCCGAGATTTGCCGCCTTAGCTCCGAATGCAACGCTGTCAGACTTCCTCATCGAGGCAATGCCTGCCAGACGCCTAACTGAAAGATCGACAGGTGGGCGGCGGATGTTCGGAGGCGTGTAGGAATCGAGAATTTCTTTATCCGCGAACTTGTAAGAGTAGTTGGTGAACGTGGCTTCGAATCGAATCCATTTCGTGTCGAGCTCTCTAAACAACTTGTCCGCATCTTTTATGTACACATTGGGGATTCCCCAATCTTTGGCCAAGATGTTCACGTGTGAGAGCGGCGTGGATTGTCTTGCAACGATGATGCCCGCGACAGGAGGAAGCGAGGCAGGAAGTTCACGCAGTATCAGAATCTCGTTGTCGCCAATCTCAACGGTGTCATCCAACTTATCGATGATATGTACACGCCCAACGGCGCTTCCGACATTGAGTGCGATGTACTCTTGTCCTTTGCCGATCTCATCTTCCGTCACAATCGGCAAAGACAGCCTCAGTACCTCTTCCTGATGACGCGTGGAGTTAGGCTTAAAGAATACTCTCTCGAAAAAACTGGCTTGAATCGCAGCATCGGCGATTGCGATATGTGCGGCGCTTGCCCTGTCACCCTCCCAGAGTTCCCAGGTCCACTTATCCACCGGCTTCTGCCAAGCGATTGTTCCGACGATGAATCTCCGATCCTCATCGAAATAGGCCGACTTGTAGATATCGGTTCCAAGGGGTGCGAGCCCAGTTGCATATAGAAAATCTTTGTGGAATCTGAACTTCTTCGAATTGACGTAGAAAATCTTGTTGCCAGCACGGCGGTCAATGACAAACATCGCATGAGGCAGGGCGTAAGGTGTGCCTGCATGGTAGGTTCGGCCTATCACATCAAATTCCGAGCGCGAAGAAAGTTTGGCGACTGAATCCGAAGTGACTTCCGACGACACTTTGACTGTCTGAGACCATGCTGGCGAAGACATGGAGAGCAGAAGTGCGAGTGTTATCCAAATCTTTTGCATAGTCGTCTCTTAAAAGTGGTCAGGAGGAAGGTTCAAGAGAGGCGTTCCGAGTTTCTTTTCTTGACGTCCGCACGGACACTCAGAAAAAACAGGACGCAGGCCGAGACTGCGGCAGCGAATGTCCAGTCCTTCTCGCCGATATACCAAAAGTACCCAGCAACTAAAGCCACCGCCATCGAGAAGGCCTTTAGGAATCTGCCGGCGGTAGTCATTCGTCTCCCTCTACTGTAGAAGCGTCACGCCTGATACCGAATTTCTCCAAACGATACTGGAGCGTCCTGAAAGTCATCCCCAACAGCTTTGCGGACTTGGTAATGTTGTTGTCGGTTCTCCTCAGCGCCTGCATGATCAGATTTTTTTCAACTTCTTCGAAATTCACGCCCTCTTCAGGAAGGATGAATCCAGACGTCACTGGAATCTGTGCCCCGGACACACCTCCGATCTCAGGCGGCAAATCGGCGAGCGTGATCAAGCCTTCGTCACATAGGATTGCCGCGCGCTCAATGGCGGAATCAAGTTGGCGCACATTACCAGGGTAGGAATAGTTTTCAAGTGCACGCCGTGCATCGTCGGCGAGGCGTACCTGCAGACCAAGGGCGACCGTGTGCTTCTCAAGGAATCGATCTATGAGAAGTCTCAAATCTCCTGGTCGCTCGCGGAGCGGTGGCACCTCTATCGAGATCACGTTCAGCCGATAATAAAGATCCTCTCTGAACCGCCCATCTTCGGTCATCTTCAGCAAGTCGCGATTCGTCGCGGCCACAACCCTCACATCGACATTGATTTCTTTGACTCCTCCGACGCGACGAATTTGTTTTTCCTGCAACGCACGGAGAAGCTTGGCCTGGAGCGAGACATCCAATTCACCGATTTCATCCAAAAAGAGTGTTCCACCGTTGGCGATTTCAAAAAGTCCCTTCTTCTCTCCAACTGCGCCGGTAAAACTTCCCTTCTCATGTCCGAAGAGCTCTGACTCGAGGAGATTTTCATTTATCGCCGCACAGTTGACGGCTTGGAATGTTTCACTCGCCCTCGCACCGTTTTGATGAATCGCGCGGGCGATGAGTTCCTTGCCCGTGCCCGATTCGCCTTTTATAAGAACGGTCGCATTCGATTTAGACACCTTGAGGATTAATTTCTTGACCCGATCCATCTCTGACGACATGGAAATTATTTCGGAATCGAGACCGGATAGGCGGTTCAGCGCCCTTGAAATCGTCTCGAGCAGCTTGTCGCGGTCGTAGGGTTTCTGAAGGTAGTCGAACGCGCCGAGACGGAGGGCGTCGACAGCGGTGTCGATCGTGCCGTAAGCAGAAATGAGTATGACGATTATGGATTTATCGAAATTAGTTAACTCTCTGAGGAGATCGAGTCCTGTCATACCCGACATTTGGTAGTCGGTCAGGACGAGATCGAATCGTCGATTATCAACGAATCTCAAAGCTGCCTCACCCGAGGAAGCTGTGGTCACGTCATATCCCGCGTCTGCAAGGATCGCCGAGATTATCTCGCGCTGCCCCTGTTCATCGTCGACGACTAGTATCGATCTCCTTGCCATATGCTTACGATGCTACACCTGTTTCGGAAGTTTGACGGTGAATGTCGTGCCGACTCCGACCTCGGAGGAAGCAGTGATGGAGCCTCCGTGAATCTCCGCCATCCTACGGGCGATTGCCAGTCCGAGGCCTGTACCCGTGGCCCTTGTTGAAAAGTATGGCTCGAATATCATCTCGAGGTCTGCACCCGAGATTCCGACTCCGGAATCAGTCACATCGGTCACGATGAAATCTCCCTCCTCTCGGACCGTAACCTTGAGTGTTCCGCCCGAACCTTCCATCGCTTTGACAGCATTGATGAAGAGATTGGAGAAAAGTGATCTTAGATATTCCCCGTCACCGTTCACCTCGGCAACGGCCCCGTCCTCTATCATGCCGACCGTGACACCACGCTCGGACGCCTCTGCCTCGATAATCTTAAGAGACTCTCTGACAACCTCTGCCACCCTTAAATTAGAAAACTCTGGTTGAGGTATGCGGGCGAAATCAAGTAGTTCGCTGACGCGGGCTTCGATTCTGCGGATTTCCGATTTTATATTTGAGACGATCTCGCGGAATTTCTCAGTGGTCTCTGCGTCTCCACTCGTGAGCTTCACTGCGAGGTGGTCAAGTGAAAGATTTATATAATTCAATGGATTTCGGATTTCATGGGCGATCGACGCGCCGAGACGTCCGACCATTGCCGATTTCTCTGCCTCGGCGAGCTTTGCTTCAAGTCCCCGCTTTCTTTCAATCTCCGCAACCATTTCATTGAAACGTTTTGCAAGCCGCCCGATCTCATCCGAGCCACGAGTCGCCACCCTGACGCTGAAGTCGCCCTTCGCAACCTTTTGGGCGGCGGCCGAGAGATTTGAAATCGGACTCGAGAACCTCCAAACAAGGAGAAGTGTCACAAGTGACGAGGCAAGCAATACCGACAACGTGTATGCGAGAGGCTTGATGGCGCGCGCGGCGGCGGCATCGCGCTCATCCTTCAAAATGACCATCACGTAGTACCTGCCCTGATCGGTCTCGAGGGGCACGGCGTGTGATTCTCCTTCGAAGACGTCGACCTGAGGTGCGTTGTGATTGGGGAACTTCTGCAGATCTTCACCGAGGCGGAGGCCTTCCTTCGGAGGTGGAAGCTCTGTAAGGTCACTTAATTTTCTGAGTATTGTTTCATTCGCAGACGTTTTTTCAGGCGCCCTTTGTTGAGACAGACTGTCGTAGACCTGCCAGCTCGGGTCAATCAGAATGATGTCATCAATGCGTGACCTCAGATCCTCGTCCAGAAATCTCACGCCCCTCTCGAGGACGAATTTTTCTAGCGGATCGGTCTGGGTCAGTGCCGAAAAGCCAAGGCCGATGCCTGCCACCAGCGCCTGTTCGCGTAACTCCCGATTTTCGGCAGATTCAATCTGAACGGTGTAATTCAGGTAGTACTGGACACCAAGTGAGAGGACTAGTAGAAGTGCGAGGACCACGAGCAGTCTTGCTCTGAAGGTTTGAAGAAACTTCATCGTTCTCGAGGCCACTCCTTAATAGCCCGAACCACACGATCAAGAAGTAGAAGATGCTTGTCGCAGGTAGAGCGAGAATGTTATATTTTTAAAGGCGTTGAAGCAACTTTTTCTCCATTAGCCGAATCAGTTTCAAGGTTGCTAGTCAGACCTCGGGGACCGTGTCCCAATCCTTTAAGAATCTACCTGAACCACGATGACGTCAGTGTCGCGAATTAAGATTGCATCCGTCCTTCTGATGGTCGCAATCACCTGTTCGTCTTCGCTTGAGACTTTCGGCCAGACGAAAAAGCCCGCGACGAGGACATCGAAAAAACCAGCGGCCACTGCCAAGAAAACATCTCGACAGACAACCGGTAAGTCATCCA
Source organism: Pyrinomonadaceae bacterium (assembly GCA_964228775.1). Classification (GTDB taxonomy): domain Bacteria; phylum Acidobacteriota; class Blastocatellia; order Pyrinomonadales; family Pyrinomonadaceae; genus CAXRBW01. Next base: position 4,958 of record CAXRBW010000135.1, read on the forward strand.
CCAAGCAGACGCCAAAAACAAAAACTTCCCCGAAGAAAGTCGTCTCTGCGAAGGATAAGAAGAAATCAGCTGCCGAAAAGCGCCGAGCAGCACTTGAGGAAAAGCGTCGCAGGCAGAAGGCCGCGCGGGAGGCTGAGGCGCGCAGGCGTGCTTTTGAGAAGGCACTCAAGG
>CAXRBW010000136.1:0-6518 GCA_964228775.1 Pyrinomonadaceae bacterium
CAAATATCACGATTGTGAGTGGGGAGTCCCGGTCCATGATGACCGGATTCTGTTTGAATTCTTAATTCTTGAGGGCGCCCAAGCCGGACTCAGTTGGGACACCATTCTGGCCAAGAGACCGAACTACCGCTCTGCTTTTTCGGAATGGAATGTGGAAAAGGTGGCGGGCTTTACTGAAAAGCGGATTGCAAAGCTACTTGAGAATCCGGGAATCGTGCGAAACCGACTGAAGATATCTTCCGCTATTAACAACGCCCGACGCTTTATCGAGGTGCAAAGTGCGGCTGGCAGTTTTGCGGAGTTTCTCTGGGACTTCGTGGACGGTGAACCGATAGTGAACAAATGGAAAACGATGAAGCAGGTGCCTGCGAGCACCAAACTCTCCGACCGTATAAGTGCAGAGCTTCGTTCGAGAGGATTTTCTTTTGTCGGTACCACAATTATCTATGCCTATATGCAGGCAGTGGGACTAGTTAATGACCACATAACGTCTTGTGTCAGACATTCCCATGCTTCGACGGCAAAGCGCCGTCGCAATTATTGAGAAGGAACAATTTATGAAAGACGCAGTTATTGTTGCGGCAGTTAGGACTGCAGTGGGAAAAGCCCCCAAGGGAACTCTCAAGAACACACGTCCCGACGATCTCGGTGCGACCGCTATCAGGGGTGCAGTGTCGCGTGTCAAAGAATTGGATCTCAAGGAAATCGACGATGTGATTATGGGATGTGCATTCCCCGAGGCCCAGCAGGGAATGAACGTCGCTAGAACGTCGGCAATCCTAGCGGGCATTCCATGTGAGACATCCGCAATGACCGTCAACAGATATTGTTCTTCGGGCTTGCAGACAATAGCAATCGCCGCCGATCGCATACGCCTCGGTGATGCAGAAGTAATCATCGCTGGCGGTCTTGAAACGATGTCGATGATACCGATGGGCGGAAGCAGTTTTCGCCCGAATCCCCGGCTGGCCTCGGAATACCCAGATTACTACCTGAACATGGGACTCACTGCCGAGAACCTCGCCCGCAAATATGAAATTTCAAGGGAGCAGTCTGACCAATTCTCATTGCAATCACACCAGAAGGCAGCAGCAGCCGTATCTAGTGGAAAATTTAAGGAAGAAATCGTTCCGATGAACGTCATGGTCGACAGTCTCGCGGAAAATGGCACGATGTTAAGACGTGAGATTGTGTTTGATGTGGATGAAGGTGTCCGCTTCGATGCCAGCCTTGAGGGATTGGCGAAACTTAAGCCGGCTTTTCATATAAATGGAACAGTCACTGCGGGCAATTCGTCTCAGATGTCTGATGGTGCAGCTGCCGCGGTGGTGATGTCTTCTGACAAGGCTAAGCATCTCGGCCTAAAACCTCTTGCACGTTTCGTGTCATTTGCAACGGCAGGTTGTCTCCCGGAAGAGATGGGAATCGGTCCCGTCCACGCGATTCCTAAGGCATTGAAAATGGCGGGACTCTCGCTGAGTGACATTGATGTCATCGAGCTCAACGAGGCATTCGCAGTCCAGGGACTGTCCGTGATGAAGGTCCTCGGTATCGACCCCTCAAAGGTGAACGTCAACGGTGGTGCTGTCGCCCTAGGTCACCCGTTGGGCTGTACGGGTGCCAAGCTTACAGCGACATTGCTGCAGGAATTGCGAAGAAGAGGCGCCCGATACGGAATGGTGACGATGTGCGTCGGCGGCGGCATGGGTGCCGCAGGAATTTTTGAAAGAATGGACTGATAAGAGAGGCTCATTGCTGTAGTCTCGAATGGAGTGATTATGGTTAACGGATACGTCAAAGGCGGAGAATTCTTAATAAGCGAAAGTGATGCCACTGTAGTGTTCACCCCCGAAGATTTTACGGAAGAACACAGAATGATCGGTGAGACATGCAAACAGTATATTGACAACGAAGTCGTGCCTAACTTACCGGTGCTTGAAGGCCATGCATGGGAAGTCGCAAGGGACCTCCTCAAAAAAGCAGGAGACCTCGGACTGCTCGGTGCAAACATTCCCGAAGAGTACGGTGGTATGGCTCTCGATCAGACCTCAGGTGTCATCATCGCTGAAATGGTTGGTCGTGGAAGCGGCTTTGGTTCTACTTACGGAGCGCAGACATCAATCGGGTTGCTTCCAATCTTGTATTGGGGATCCGAGGAAATGAAAAAGAAATGGATCCCCAGAATCATCTCGGGTGAAGCAGTTTCAGCCTATTGTCTGACTGAATCTGGTTCGGGTTCCGACGCGCTCGGTGCAAAATGCATAGCGAAACTCTCATCAGATGGCACTCATTACGTACTCAATGGTGAAAAGATGTGGATTACAAACGGCGGATTCGCCGATGTCTTCATAGTCTTTGCCAAAGTCGATGGTGAAAAAGAGAAATTCTCGGCTTTTCTAGTCGAAAGGAGTGAAGCCTGTCGACCAGGAAATGAAGAGCACAAGCTTGGCATCAAATCATCTTCCACGACTGCTGTCATCCTGTCGGACGCAAAAGTGCCGGTAGAGAATCTCATCGGCAGCGTTGGTGATGGAGCGAAGATTGCATTCAATGTTCTAAACGTCGGTCGATTCAAACTCGGCGCTTCTGTCACCGGTGGCGCAAAGCAAGCGGTCCACGAAGCGATTCGTTATGCGAACGAAAGACATCAGTTCGGTAAGCCAATCTCGTCTTTCGGTGCAATCAAACATAAGCTCGCTGAGATGGCAATCAGAACCTGGGTCTCGGAATCTATCACTTACAGAACCGTGGGTATGATTGATGCACTGATCGGAGACGGTGCCGATGGTGAACGGAAATTGAAATCAATAGAGGAGTATGCAGTTGAAAGCTCGATAAATAAGGTCTATTGCTCTGAAGTGCTCGATTTTGTCGTCGATGAAATGGTGCAGGTATTCGGCGGCTATGGATACTCGGCCGACTATCCCGCAGAGCGGGCCTACCGTGATTCGAGGATTAACAGAATCTTTGAAGGTACAAATGAAATCAACAGGATGCTTGTGCCCGGCATGTTGATCAAGCGAGCGATGAAAGGTCAGCTCCCATTGCTTCAAGCCGCCAAGGCTCTGCAGGATGAGATTCTTAGTCCGCAAATGAGCATGGACGAGGAAGACGGGATACTCACAGCGGAATTTAAGCTTGCCCAGAATGCAAAGAAGGTGGCGCTGATGGTTCTCGGGACAGCGGCTCAGAAATATATGGCCGCTCTCAGCGAGCAACAGGAAGTGTTGATTGAATGTGCAGACATCATCATGGAAGCATATGCGATGGAGACTGTGATTCTTAGGGCGAGAAAGAACGCGTCCTCAAAGGGATTGGAGGCCTCATCCAATCACATTGATATGGCTTCTGTCTTCTGCAACGATGCGAGTCAGCGTGTTGAAATGTCCGCCCGAAATGCAATTGCGGCAATCTGCGAAGGAGATGAGATGAAGACACTTCTCGTTGCGCTGAAGCGATTCACCAAGAATTCATCCCCGATAAACACTGTCGCTGCCCGTCAGCGGATTGCTGGGGCGCTGATTGCTGCCAACGCTTATATTTTCTAATCAACCTATAGCATTAACTTACACGGACCGTATGACAAGACGGTCCGTTTTTATTTGAATACGTGTGAGTAGACAGCACGCGGCTTTGAAACTATTCTTTGTCAGTAATCCGAGGGAGATGTCCGCTGTTACCAAAAAAATCGATGAACTAGCCGGGGTCTCTGATCTGGACTCAAAGAAGCGCTTTCTAGATCGAACGGCCTTTATCTGCTTAGTGCTTGCCGCACTTGCCGCGCCGCATTCGATTGCTGCAACGCAGGGCGCAGGAATTACTGGTTTACTTCTTTGGGTTCTGAGATTACTTTTTGTTTCCCGAGATGACCTCCGTATCGGATCTGAAACAAAGCTCTTGTCACTGCTGTTCATCTGGAGCGTAGTTACTGCGGCTTTCTCGTACGCGCCCGATATCTCCGTGCACAAACTGCGAAGCGTATCATTGTTTCTCATCTTCCTATTTGTCACGAACATGTTGCGAAGCGTTCGAGCCGCCTCTTTTCTCGTGCTCGTCCTCATCTCGTCGTCGATGGTCGCAGTAATTTGGTCTCCTTTGGATCGGTTGATTGGTCGCGGCGTGGAGGTCCACGGACTGAACCCAAATAGCCCACTCTTGGCGGCAATTCCCGCCCTTGGTGAACAACCCATCAGCGAAGGCAGGACAGTAATAGAGGTCGAAGGGGTGAAAGTGGCCTCATCCCAAGCGTTGGTAGATGAAATTGAAAAGCGTGATGAATCTAGACTCAAGATCTACCATACCGATTACTACTCGACAGTCACAGTTGAACGAAAACGACTCCTCGACGGTGATACGCCTGAGGAGAGACTTGGAATAGCAAGCTCAAATCGCAGTCACAGCTGGCGCTCGGCGGGCTTTTACGGGCATTACGTAACCTTTGCCGAGGTGATACAGATGCTGGGCGCAGTCAGTTTCGGCATTCTCATCTCCCTTTTGTTGTCTGCTATCTCAAAATCGAACATAAATCCACGTAAGGATTGGAAGTTGCTCGCTGTTGCTGTAGTCGTTGTCGCGGGGTTTGCGCTGGCACTGCTGCTCACATCAACCCGCGCTTCGCAGGCCGGATTCGTAGCTGGATGTGCCAGCGCTGCATTACTATCGAGAAATAAACGGATTATCATTGCCGGCATTCTAGTTCTTCTTCCAGCAATTCTGCTTTCAGGTTTCATACTTCGTGATAGTCGGAAAGTTGGATTTCTCGATAGCTCGGACAATTCCACGACTTGGAGGATGACGGTTTATCGAGAGGGGCTAGAGCTTTGGACGGCTAGTCCTCGAAATTTCTTACTCGGAGTTGGAATGGACTCGATTCAGAGATATTCCGACGAATGGGGCCTCTTTGATCACGGAAGACTCCCTAAGGGACATTTTCATTCCACCCCACTTCAACTAGCGGTTGAACGAGGAATACCAGCTCTACTAATTTGGATCGGCTTTCTTTTGGTCTTGAGTCGAAGAATGTTCCGAAAGTGTCTTAATCTTTCCAATGAGTCGACATTGACTCGCGGATTGATTCTCGGACTCACAGCGAGTCTACTCGGATTCATCACCAGCGGATTCGTCCACTACAATCTGGGTGACAGCGAGGTCGCCACGGTCTTTTATATGCTGATGGGGGCGGGTGTGGTCCTGACGCGCGATAATTCTAGGTAGATCTTGCGAAATCGTCCGATTACTTTTCCCAAACCGCTTTCTCAATTCCGTATCGGGCAAGTTTCAGATAGAGTCCGCGACGTGTCAGTCCGAGTTCCTTGGAAACACGCGTTATATTCCAGTTGTGACGCCTCAGCGAATCCGTAATCATCTGCTTCTCGAGTTCCGTCACCGCATCTTCCAAGCGCGCACCTTTGGTTTTGAAATTGAATCCACCGAAGTCGATGACTTCAGTGATGGGCTCGGTGCGAATCTCGCCTGAGAGCGTCCCACGCAGTCCCTCACCGCGTTGCAAATCAGGGGAGAGATGGTCCGGTGTGATGATTTCCCCGTCTTCCGCACGAGCGACAAGTCTCTGAATCTCATTGCAAAGCTGACGCACATTGCCGTCCCATTCGCAGACCATCAGGAGATCGACTGTTTGCGGAGTCACAGTTAGATCGCGTTTCCCAAAACGTTCAGAGTACTGTTTTAGATAGTAGTTAATCATCAGAGGAATCTCTGATCGGCGCTCTCTGAGCGGTGGCACCCTGAGTCTTATGACGTTAAGTCGGTAATAGAGATCTTCACGGAAACTTTCATCAGCCACTTTCTGTTCTAGCGGCATGTTGGTTGCGGCTATTATGCGAACATCGACCTTTGACGGTTTTCCTTCACCGAGCGCCTGAATCTCACCCTCTTGTAGAAAACGCAAAAGCTTTGGCTGAACATCGATTGGGAGATCACCTATTTCATCAAGGAAAAGAGTTCCGCCGTCTGCGGCACGGATCATGCCGGGAGAGTCACTGACCGCCCCAGTGAAGGCTCCCTTCTTGTAGCCAAACAGATGGCCTTCGACAAGTTCTTTCGGGACGGCGGTGCAGTTGAATGGAATGAAGACCCTGTCTTTTCGATTTGAGGTCGCATGAATGGCCCGTGCGACCATCTCCTTCCCTGTGCCGGAATCTCCTGTTATCAACACAGTTACATCTGAAGAGCGTATCTTTAGAATCTCATCGACCACCGCACTCATAGCTGGACTTGAGTGGATGAATCCTGGAATCAACGGTGGCGAATGCACCGCAGTAAAATCTTCTTCTGTGTGTATGAGGTGTTCTTCCTTACGAAGTGCGCACAAATCCATTCCCAGTGTGACCACTTTGAGAAGAGGATCAATTGCACTCCCATCGATTAACTGTGCGCCTTCGCGGGGAAACATCATCAAAACTGCAGCGGGCGAATTTGGGGAGCTGAGAACGAAAGCTGCGAGATTCTTATTCTCCGCAAAACTGTCTAGATCACCTGCTGCCAACGCATCGCTAAGG
>CAXRBW010000137.1:0-3889 GCA_964228775.1 Pyrinomonadaceae bacterium
TACTTCAGTGTTTATCCGGTGCCTGAGTTTATCGCGCTTGGAGATCCCAATCTGAAACCCGAAAGGACACTTGCGTTCGATGCGGGGATTGAGCAGCAATTGTTTTCACGAACACTCAAGCTCTCCGCAACTTACTTTTACACATGGCTCAATGATGTAATCGGCTACGGCTATAACGGACGCAGTGTTCCCGGCGCGTCACGTCCCTATGGTGGATATCTGAATCAAAAGGGAGGGATTTCGCGCGGACTTGAGACCTTTGTCGATTGGAACCCAGATTCCTCGTTCGAGATATTTGGTTCCTACACCTTTACCAATAGCGATCAACGTAATCCCCAAATCCCATCGAGCCGTTCTTTAGAGTCGCTCGGAATAGGTAATCACCAGGTGACGATGTCTGCCACAAAGAGATTCAGCGAATTCTGGGTTAACACCGATTTCTCTGGGCAGAGTAGTTATCTCGCACCGCTTTTCAACAGCACTACATTTACCTCCCATGCGTTCAGATTTGCAGGAATCAAACGAGTGGATCTCACGGCGGGACGTAACTTCAAACTTCGTCCTGAAAACATGCGCCTCAGGGTTTTTGCAACAGCGGAGAATCTCTTCGGCCAGAATTATTTCGAAGGTGGATTCGCAACCTCTGGAAGGTCGGTGAGATTGTCGACAGTGCTCAGCTTCTAACCTTGCTAAGTGCCGTTTCTATTCTAGAATCTTGGTTTTGGATGCATTGAAGATTATCATCTAGCGGTTTGGGGTGATTATGAAAGAGGGTTGGGAAGCAGTCATCGGTATGGAGATCCATACCCAGCTAGCCACTGAAACAAAAATATTTTGCAGTTGTCCCGCAAATTTCGGCGACCGCCCGAACTCCAATACCTGTCCAGTCTGTCTCGGTCTTCCAGGTGCTCTGCCCGTCCTAAATCGGCGAGTGATTGAGCTCGGCACCCGCGCCGCACTAGCGCTCGGACTCAAGGTCAACAACGAATCAGTCTTCTCTAGGAAGAACTATTTTTATCCCGATCTTCCGAAGGGTTACCAAATTTCTCAGTACGACAGACCGTTTTCATCAGACGGCACACTGACCTTCATGACATCGGAACGGGACGATTCCGGCCATCCAACTGAGTGGAATCCAATGACTGTCCGCATCGAGAGAATGCATCTTGAGGAGGACGCGGGTAAAAATGTCCACGAAGGATTGCCAGAGGTCGATAAGTACTCGTATATCGATCTCAACCGTGCCGGTACTCCGCTCGGCGAGATTGTCACTGCACCTGATTTCAAGTCTTCCTGGCAGGCCTACGACTACGTAAACCATGTCCGCCGAGCTCTGCAGTGGGTCGGCGCAAGCGACGCGGATATGGAGAAGGGTAATCTCCGCTGCGAGGCCAATGTGTCGGTCAGAAAAACGGGAGAGACTGGGTTTCGCAATAAGGTCGAATTGAAGAATCTTAATTCGGTCAGATTCATGCAGAAGGCGATTGAATTCGAAATTGAACGTCAAATATCAGCCCATGAAGCCGGTGAGGCAGTCAATCAAGAGACTCGGCTTTGGGATGAGAAGCAGAACTGCACGAGAGTGATGCGTTCAAAAGAATCTGCACATGATTATCGATATTTTCCCGAACCCGACTTACCACCTCTTCATGTCTCATCTGATTACATTGAATCGGTGAAGCTGGCGATGCCTGAAATGCCCGATTCGCTTCGGGATAGATTCATCTCGGAATATGGCCTCAGCTTTGACGATGCAAGCCTTTTGGTCGGAGAAAAATCTTTGGCGGCCTTTTATGAGGAATCCGCAAAGGCCTCAGGCAACCCTCGGACGGCCGCGAACTTCGTGGTGTCAGAATTAATGAGAGAGCTGAATAGTGCGAGCAAGACTGTCGCGGACTGTCCTGTCTCGGCATCTCAATTTTCGACACTGATCAAGACGCTTGATGAAGGAAAAATAAACAATAATCAGTCAAAAGAAGTTCTCGTCGAGATGTTTCGAACGGGAAAGGACAGTGGCGAGATAATCGCGGAAAAAGGATTGGAACAGGTTTCCGATGCCGCGGTAATTGAAAAGATTGTGGATGATGTCATCTCCTCAAACGAGAGTCAGGTCACTGCCTATCGCGGTGGAAATGACAAGCTGTTTGGCTTCTTTGTCGGCCAAGTAATGAAGGCATCGGGTGGCAAAGCGAATCCCAAGGTCGTCAATGAAATTCTCAAAGCAAAGCTTTAATTCCACCCTCTTCAAAGTTTTGCCTAGGATTCTGCTTATCCTTTGTGCCTCGATATCAGTCTTTGCCCAATCGGGTATCCCGCCCATACCCTCTGCCGATGACAAGGAGAATAAAGATCAAAATCCGTTCGGGCGGGACATGCTTCCATATGAGCTCACCCGAGCAGCGGAAAAACTGCTCGACATTTCATCGGTTGAGAAAGATCGCTTCAAGCGAGAGAGACAAGGACTCGGTTACCGTCTTTTGAAGATTTTCTCGGCCCCGAAATGCGCAGAGGGCCGGCTGGTGATAGATGTCAGCAGTCCAGAATGCAGAGATGGCGCCGATTTGGTTCGAGCATCATTTTATTCTGTACGCCGCGGACTTTACGGAGAGACCCTTGCGGACATCAGAGTTCTAGAGAATCGGTTGATTGCTGGAAACGGCAGTTTTGTCCACGGATTTTTAACCGATTTAGGTATTTCCGACCTTGGCAGTGTTTCGATTGAAGAGCCACGTGTAAAGAGTCTGTTCGACTATCCTGTTGCCACCACCTTAGACGCTGAAGGCTCACAAAGAAAATTGCTTGCGTCAGGATTTGTGATTGGAGAAGAGAAGGTTGCATCAGAGGTGCAGCTAGAAAAAGATCACGTTTATCTTCTCCGACTTGTATCCTATTCCTTTAAGAAGGGTGATTGGAGTTTTTTCAATCGAGATCAGATGTTCGTCTTCAAATTCATTGAATTAGACAATCGTAAGGCGGGCCTGTTTCTTTTAAAAAAGTTGGCAGAGCGACCTGCTCCAAAACTTTGAGAACGCAATTATGAGAACGACATTCTCAACGACATCTTTTGATGTGATTGTCATAGGCGCTGGTCCCGGTGGGCTGTCCTGTGCGATGTGGTGTGCGGATCTCGGCATTTCGACCCTGCTTGTTGATGTCGCCTCAGATATCGGTGGACAGCTGCATTGGATTCATAATTCGATTTCCAATCATCTTGGGGCACTAGAGGCGAAAGATGGAAGTGAATTTCTCGCACGCATGAGAGGCCAAGTTGAGCAAAGAGATTTTGATCTCATTCTCGGTGTTGCGGTTGACTCAGTTGATTGCGCGGGCAAATCAATTCGCCTTGCGGACGGTAGGGCATTCGAGGCGAAGGCGATAGTAATTTCGACTGGAGTCAGTCGCCGTCATCTCGGAATCCCTGGTGAAATTGAATTCGCTGCGCACGGCGTTCTCGATTCAGGTGCCAAGAACAGGAATGCGATGAGCGGAAAAAAAATTGTCGTAATCGGGGGTGGGGATGCTGCACTTGAGAACGCCGTGATTCTTTCCGATTCTGCAGACAGCGTCACCTTGGTGCACCGGAAATCCGCTTTTTCCGCTCAAAAAGAGTTCCTAAATCAGGTGGCCGAAAAAAAGAACATCAGAGTCATGACGCCATTCACCGCGACCTCCATCAATGGCTCCGGGCACGTCACTTCAGTCTCTATCGTCTCCCATAGTGGCGAGACCGTGGAGATTCCTGCCGATGCCGTCCTAGTGCGTGTCGGTTTCGTTCCAAACAGTGCGTTTCTGTTGGGAGCATTGAAGTTAGACGATTATGGCTATCTCCAAATCGACTCAAATTCCGAGACCTCCATCCCCCAAATTTTTGCAATTGGGGACGTCACAA
>CAXRBW010000138.1:0-4740 GCA_964228775.1 Pyrinomonadaceae bacterium
TGATTGGAATCGGCACAGTGTCCGCTTTTCTTTTCAGTCTTTTCGGACTCCTGTTTCCTGAAGTCATTCCCCACAAGACGAGTCATGGCACTCCAGTCTATTTCGAAAGCGCGGCGGTGATTGTGACACTCGTTCTGCTCGGCCAAGTGCTTGAGTTGAAGGCGAGGGCGCGGACTTCAGAAGCGATACGCAGACTTATCGGCTTTTCACCGAAGGTCGCGCATGTTGTCGGAGTCGACGGCAAGGAACGTGATATCAAATTGGCCGATCTGATGGCGAACACCACTCTGAGGGTAAGAGCAGATGAATCGATACCCACTGACGGTGTCGTCATCGAAGGATTCTCTGATGTCGATGAATCGATGCTCACGGGCGAACCTGTCCCAGTCCCCAAGAAAATCGGTGCGAAAGTGCTCGGCGGGACGGTTAACGGAGGTGGAAGTTTTCTGATGCGCGCCACCGCGGTTGGAAGCGAAACGTTTCTCGCGGGGGTTGTGAAACTTGTTTCAGAGGCTCAGCGGACCAAGGCCCCGGTTCAAAGACTTGCCGACAGGATTTCAGGCCTTTTCGTTCCAGCGGTCGTCGTCATCTCGCTCATCTCGCTGATTGTCTGGTCTGCATTCGGCGATCCGCTGTTCGGACTCGTCGGCGCGATTTCAGTGCTCGTCATTGCATGTCCGTGCGCACTTGGACTTGCAACGCCGATGTCGGTGATGGTCGCGGGTGGTCGCGCCGCGCTAGCGGGAATTCTGATCAGGAACGCGGCGGCCATCGAGACTCTGGCGCAGGTCGACGTGCTCGTCATCGATAAGACCGGCACGGTCACCGAGGGTAAGCCAAGCGTCGTCTCAGTGCATGCGGCAAACGGAAACTCTCAAGATGAGGTTATCCGGTACGCCGCAAGCATTGAGCGCAGCAGTAGTCATCCGATTGCGAGGGCGATTGTTTCCGCTGCGACGGCGCGCGGTCTCGAACTCATGCAAACTTCAGACTTCCTATCGACACCCGGCAGTGGCGTCGCCGCAAATGTCGACGGAAGAAAGATCTCGGTGCGCAGGGCGACAGGTTCAGAAATTCCAGTCTCCGACCGAGAAGGCACGAGCTGGATTGCGGTCGTCTCGGACGATACGGTCCTCGGCACAATTTGTCTTGCGGATTCCGCCAAACCTGAAGCGCGGGACACATTGATGTCCCTCAAGAACGATGGAGTCAGGATCGTCATGCTTTCAGGCGACGACCCAAGTGCGGTTCTGAAGATTGCCGAAGAGGTTGGCATCGCGGAAGCCGTCGGCAGCCTCATGCCTCAAGAAAAACTTGAAAGGATCCGGTCGCTGAAAGCCGAAGGCATTGTCGTCGCGATGGCAGGTGATGGAGTCAACGACGCACCGGCGCTTGCGGAAGCGGATGTATCAATCGCCATGGGAACCGGCACCGATGTCGCCATCGAGGCCTCTGACATAACTATTCTGAGGGGAGATCTGAAAGGAATCCTCAGGGCGAGGAAGTTGAGTCGCGAGACAATGGTGAATGTCCGGCAGAATCTTTTCTTTGCGTTCGCCTACAACCTCATCGGCATCCCCGTCGCGGCCGGAGCTCTTTATCCGATATTGGGTCTGACTTTGAGTCCGATGCTTGCGGCGGCGGCGATGACTTTCTCGTCGGTCTCGGTAATCGCCAATGCGCTCAGACTGAGACATGTCAGTCTTGATTGACCTTACTTTTTCGAGCAGCCGCAATCGGCTCCACACCCGTCTTTACCTTGCCGCGCCTTCCACCACTGATGCAGTTGTTTTCCAAGTAGCGCACTAGCCGCACCAACTGCCATATAGACGAAGAGCATTTGAAAATCCATATCAGTACCCCATGTATCTGCCGATTTGGAATGTAGCAAAGGCGGCGCCATATGCGAGTCCGGTCATGTAAACGACGAGAAAGACCGTCCATCCGAGTGATGCCGTCTCGCGATAAACGACCGCGATCGTCGACATGCACTGCATCGCAAGAACAAAAAAGACCATCAGGGTGACAGCCGTCAGCGGAGTCCAGGCGGGACTTCCGTCGGGTTTCTTGGCAGCTTTTACCGCCTCGACGAGTGTCGGACTTTCCGCGTCCGAGTCACCTCCGACGTTGTATATGATGCTCATCGTCGAAACAAACACTTCTCGTGCAGCAAAACTCGCAATCAGTCCGACTCCGATCTTCCAATCGAATCCAAGCGGCTCTAGTACTGGTTCGACGGCGCGCCCGATTCTGCCCGCGTAACTGTCTTCGAGTCTGTGAGCCTCGAGTGCAGCATCAGGAGCCGTTCCCTTTATCGCCACAGTATGCTGAGCAGCATCAAAATGCGTCTCGTCATGTCTTGGAAAATATGTCAGCGCCCAGAGGACAATCGAAATCGCAAGGATCACCGTTCCCGCATTCTGGACAAATTGCGATGCTCGGTTGAGCATCTGCTGAAAGACCCCTCGAATATTCGGTAAGCGATACGGCGGCAGCTCCATGACGAAAGGAACATTTGCGGACCGAAGGGCGGTTTTTTTAAGAACGAGCGATGCGATGATCGCAACCAGTATGCCGAGTCCGTACATCGCAAGCATCATGAGAGCGCCGACAGAGACGAATCCGAAGACCTTGTCCCCTGAAAAGAAGGTCGCAATCATCAGCGTATAGACCGGAAGACGTGCGGAGCAACTCATCAGTGGCGCGACCATAATCGTGATGAGCCGGTCCCTGCTGCTTTCAATCGTTCGCGTCGAGAGGATGCCGGGAATCGCGCAAGCAAAGCTCGAGATGAGTGGTAGAAATGCCTTGCCGTGAAGCCCAAACCGAGTCATTAGGCGGTCGAGCATGAAGGCGGCACGCGCCATGTAGCCCGTATCTTCGAGCAGCGAGATAAAAAGGAAGAGCAAAAGAATCTGCGGGAGAAAAACCATTACGCCGCCGACCCCCGCAATGATGCCGTCCGCAATCAGATCGGCGAAGATGCCTTCAGGCAGTCTCGCCCGCACCAAGTCCGCAAGCGCCCCGAAACCTTTCTCGAGCAGATCCATCGGAAGATTCGCCCACGAAAAGATGGATTGGAAAACTAGGAGCAGGATTGCAATCAGGATGATCGGACCAAAGAAGCGGTGCGTCAGAACTGCATCGAGCTTTGCGGTCGTTGCGCGCTCAGGGATTTTGACGCCCCTCACTCCGCGCTGAAAAACATCCGAGATGAATTTGTACCGAGCGAATATCTGACTGCGCACATCCGCTGCGACCGAGAAGGTGTCGTGAATCCCCGATGTGTCGTCCGAACCCCAAAGCACCTGGGGCGAGCGTTTCTCCTCGCAGGCCTTCGCCACTGCAGCGCCAAGCTCGCCAAGTCCCTCGCCCGATATCGCCCTGATTGGTATCACGGGCATCTTCAATGAATCAGAAAGTGCCGAAGCGTCGAGCACGATACCCTCGCGATCGGCAAGGTCCGTCATCGTCAGTGCGATGACGACCGGAATTCCGAATTCAGCGACCTGGGTAACAAGATAGAGATGGCGTTCGAGATTTGTAGCGTCGACGACGGCGACGACGCAATCTGGCAGCGAGGTACCGGAGACCGAGCCAGTCAGCACATCGCGGGCAATCTTCTCATCGGGAGAGGCGGCGTCGAGACTAGAGAGCCCAGGGAGGTCGATGAGAGAAATATCTTTGCCTTCGACCTTCCAAGCACCCTCTTTCTTCTCGACCGTGACACCGGGATAGTTGGCTACTTTCTGACGGAGTCCGGTCAGAGAATTGAAGAGTGTGGTCTTGCCAGAATTCGGATTGCCAGCGAGTGCGACGACCCAGCGCGATTGAGATTCCTCCGATTTCGGTTTCGGCGCTTCGCTCATCGAGTCACCTCGATTGCCTCGGCCTCATTCTTACGAACCGCAAGATGATATCCGCGCAGACTGATCTCAATCGGGTCGCCGAGGGGCGCAGTCTTGATCACGCAGACCTCGACCCCGGGAATAACCCCCATCTCCATCAATCGCTTCGATACAGGACCATCGCCGGAGACCTTAGTCACCGTTGCGCAGGACCCAATCGGTATCTCTGAAAGATTCATTATTCCTTCGCGCCCAGAAGCAAAAGTCTATGCTAATTGAAAATAGTTTTCAATTAGACCTGTGTCCGAAAATCCGCCTAGAACGGGCGAATCAAGGCGATTACTTCAACGGAGCTCGAGACTGTATGAGCCGAAAGAAATTTTGGTAGGACGACGGTACGCGTCGGTCGAGATCGTCATCTTTGGATTCAACGAGTCCAGCAGGACGTCACCCGAGACGATTGAGAGCACTTGTGTCTTGGCGCGCTTCTCTTCGGTGGAGGCGTTGGTCTGCGCGTCGGATGGGCGAATCGTGAAAACGAGCGGACGATTGTTCCAAAAAACAGACACCCTGGTGTCGTTTCCGATATCAGCCGCTCCCCTGCCCTGTCGGAGGCCGAATGTCCGTGCGGCGTAAAACAGAGATAGGATGGTGTGGGTGCCCCAAGCGACATCGACAGATGGTCCCGAATTCGGTGTGACCTGACCCGAGTCCTGATCGAAACGCTGGACATGATTCAGCGACCCTAGAGAGCCGCGGAATCTCATCTCGGAATTGTAAGGAAGAAGTGTTGCGGGGTTGACATCGACGCGGGCAAAATCGCCAACAGCGAACATGGAAGGATTCTTTGAAGTTTTTACCGAGGCGACTATTCGGAGAGTGTCACGGCCGT
>CAXRBW010000139.1:0-7153 GCA_964228775.1 Pyrinomonadaceae bacterium
GCAACTCCGAATGAACGGTCAAAGAAAGAGAGTGCGTATAGATTTTCCTTTACGCTGATTGAAATCGGTCGCCATGTTGCGCCGCCGTCTGTCGTTCTTAAAAAGGTTCCGCCGTCTCCGACTATGAGACCGACTTCAGAATCGATGAACTTTATGTCTTCGAGCCACTGCCTTGTTCCTGTCTCAAACGATTTCCAAGAGATGCCGCCATTCTCGGTCTTCAACAGCGTGCCAGATTCACCGACCGCAAAACCCCTCTGACGGGTCGTGAAGAAAACTGATGACAGCTCCTTGTTCGTATTCGAATTTAGCTTGAGCCAAGATGCGCCGCCATCGTCCGATCTTATAACTGTTCCATTGCGACCCACCGCCCATGCATGGAGTCGGTCGAAAGAGGTCACACCGTTTAAATCCGCAACGCTTCCTGAAAGCACGGAGACCCAGCTCTCTCCGCCGCTCCTTGTAATCCACACCCTTCCATCACCACCGACTGCGATTCCGTTACGAAGCGAGGTGAACACAATGTCGTTGACGTCGTCACGACCACCGCCGGAAAGTCTCTTCCAACTGAATCCTCCGTCGTCGGTCCTCAGAATCAGACCTTTCTCACCCGCCGCCCATCCAGTGAACCTGTCACCTAAAAACACCGTGTTCAGTCTCGGGTTGGTCCTAATGTTGAATGGAAGCCACGTAACCCCGCCGTCACCAGTCATCCACATCCTTCCTGAAGAGTCTGAAGCGGCACCGTTCAGCTGATCTGAGAATGAAACTGACAGAATATCTGCTTTGGAAAATAGTTCGATTGAATTCCAGGTGGTTAGATCGTTTGAAATCGCCAGACAGCCGCCAGAGCCCGCCGCTATCAGGCGGCCATTTTCGAGAAATGCAATCGTGGCAACATTGCCCCGATTGCAGGGATTGGACTCGGTCCATCGTTCTCCGTCATCGGTCGTGATGAACACAGAACCGGTCTTTGCTACAACGGCGAGGTGAGATGAATCCTTGGCTGAGATGCGGACTAAATCGATATCGGTAGGGGATTTTCTCTCGACCCATGTCCTTCCGCCGTCGGTGGATTTTAAAATGCGTCCATAGGTTCCAACGATTGTTCCATATCGGAGACCTTCGCCCGTGAACACAATTCCGCTCAGATGGTCACGCACCGCAGTTTGAATCTTTCTCCACGAGCCGCCGCCATCTTCGGTCAGCAGAATCACTCCTCTCGCGCCGATGGCTACCGCATTGACTTCGTCGCGGACGAAAACCGCCGAGATGACCGCGTCAGATTGAGCGTCCGCTCGGCGCCAATTGAAACCACCGTCTGACGAGTAGATCAATGTGCCGTCAGACCCAACTGCAACTCCGAACATCTTGTCCGATGAAAAATGAATCGACTGGAGTGCATTGCCCTGTGGCAGTGGATTCTGCCAGATCCACCCCTTTTCATCGGAAGTAGTCGTGACTGCAGTTGCGGGCAGGGGGAAAGCTAATAGCGATGAAAGGATTGAAAGGGCTAGAGCTATGGTCACGAGACCGACCCGAGTGGAAGATTCGGAATGTTGACGAAGTAAGTTCATCGACCTGTGGACTCTATTCGGTTATTCCGAGACTCGCAGCGGCTTCATCGAAGAGTTCGACATCGACACGGCCCGCCTCAGCGGTCTTCCGAGCAAGATCATCGACCACTTCTTGGACATTATGACCCGCATGACCTTTCACCCATTCCCAACTGATGTCATGTTTAGCAGAAGCAGCTTCAAGAGCTGACCACCATTCATGATTTGTTTTCTTTCGGAACTTCCCGGTCATCGTTTCGACGACATACCTTGAATCGGTCATCACCGTGACACGACATGGCTCAGAGAGCTTCGTGAGTCCGAGCGTCGCGGCTGCAATTTCAGCCTGTTGATTGGTCGCATTTCCGAGATATCTACCGAAGGCGCGCCAGAATCCTTTGTACCCGAGCATGGCGACCGCGGCGGCCCTCGGGTTACCCTGCCCGTTGCCAAGTGAGGAGCCGTCGCAGACTATCGTGACTTCCTTCATAATTCTCCGCGCATAAATCTTCGCGGACTCAATCCTTACCGACCGCGACAATGTTGTCAACGTGATGTTCAAATGTATCGTCGTGCGAGATGATGAATAGCTGATCGAATGTTTGTGAAGCCGAAATCTGACCTACCTGTTCGGCGAGCCTTTGCCGACGATGCTCGTCCATATTTGTCGTGGGCTCATCAAAGAAAGCGATACGAACATTATCGGTCAGCTGTTTCAACAGCGAGAGACGGATGGAAATCGCAGCGCCCATCTGCTCCCCACCAGAAAGATTTTCAAATGGTCGTTCATGACCCTGCTCTTCAAGACTGATGCCATAGTCTTCAGTCCACTTCAAAGTATGTTCACCGTTTCCGGAGATGTCTCGGAAAATCTGATTGGCATCGAGGGAAACATGGTGGACGTAGTTGCGTGCAATGCGTGGTGCCGCCGCCTTGAGAGTTTCCCTGATGAAATCAACCATCTCAGAAGCCCGCTCAAGCCTCTCCTTTTCAAGATATTCATTTCTTGTCGCTAACCGGATTTCGTCGAGAGCGGCCAGCTCCTTTTGGAGCGTAGAGACGGTGGCGGCTTTCGTCGTGGCCATCGTTGTTTTTGAGACCATCTGTCGGTCTATCTCGACGATTGCATTTTCTAATGATTCGTGAAGATTCGCATCATAGGTTGAAAGTGTCCGCGCGTAGTCAGATTCGATTCTGCCGACCTCCGCAGTTGCCCGGTGCAGATTTTCTGATGCTGTTGCCACCTCGACTTTCAAAGGCTCGAGACGTTGCGCCTCGCGTTCATTGGCAACGAAATCTTTGTGGGCCGGAAGTGTGCGGTCCCTTTCTGCAATCAAGGTGTTTCGACGTTCTTCGAAATCTTCGAAACCCTCTAGTTTTGACATCAGTTCCCGACGTTCGGTGTCGAGCTTTATGATTTCAGACTCTCTTTCGTCCACAGCGGCCTTAATTGCGGGCATCTCTGAGACCTGTCTTTCCAAATGCACCATCCTGCCGCGCGGATCTTTGAGCTCTGCCAACTTCTGTTCGGATGACCCGAGCCTATCCTTGACCGATTTCATATCACCGAGTTCAGTGACAAGCTGTTTTTTTATTTCCGCCAGACGCTGCCCATCGTTCTTTATGCGCTCTTCATTTTCCTTGAGAGTTTTCAGAGCGCCAGCAGTGGCGGCCGCCTTTCTTGCATCAGTAAGCGAAATGGAGATTTTCTTTTTCTGGGCCTCTAGCTCCTTTATCTTCTCTTTGACCTCATCAAAACGGTCGCTCAGAAATCCTTCGAGGGTCTCACCGTCTTTTAGATTTAAACATTTCGCGGAAAGTATC
Source organism: Pyrinomonadaceae bacterium (assembly GCA_964228775.1). Classification (GTDB taxonomy): domain Bacteria; phylum Acidobacteriota; class Blastocatellia; order Pyrinomonadales; family Pyrinomonadaceae; genus CAXRBW01. Next base: position 3,381 of record CAXRBW010000139.1, read on the forward strand.
GGACAGAGTCCTTCACGAATTTGCTTCTGAAATTTTTCGTCGTAGTCGACACGCGTCTTGAGCTCAGTTAGTTCACGTGTCAACTCGGCGTCACGCTGGGAAAGCTGTTCGTGCTTCTCTGCAATTTCCGCGGCGGCGTTCGCTGATTTGAGGTCTGATTGATTCTTTTTATAATCATCGCGAAGTCTGAGGATGTCGGAATCAAGTTTTGAAATACTTGCTTCTTTTTCCGCAGCCTTTGCGACCTGATCGCGGAGTCCGCGAATTTCCGCATTAAGGGCATCCTGCTCAAGTGCTGACGGCTTGAGGGTCTCTATTTCTGCGGCCGCCTGCTCGGAAATACGAAGGCTATTCTCCAATGATTTTAGTTCCGCTTCACGGGCCACCTTCTTCTTATCGAGAGTCGCCACAGAATTCCGCAATCCATCTCTTTCCGCTCTCTCTTTTTCCATTCCGTCAATCAGCGAGAGGGTCTTGATATGAGTCTCGTGATCACTGGTGGAACTGGCGAGAACATTGGCGGCGGCCAGTGCACGTTCGGCCTCTTCTTGCTTTTGCTTCAGTTGGAGTTGGGCCGCCTGTAATAGATTTTTTGCAGTATCAAGTGACTGTGCTTGGGTCGAGAGGTCTTTTAAGATGGCAGCGAATACAGCGTCCTCTTTCCGCTTGCGGGCGTCTTCCTGCTGTAGCGCAGCAATCCCCTCTGCAATCTTTGTAGATTCGGCGAGATGTATATCAAGGTCATTCTTCACCGTGTCATACCGCTTCAGCTGGCCTTCTGATTCTGCAATCCGAAGCGCAATGGCGTTCACCATAGAGACGACATGGTTTTTAGTTTCTTTCAGCTTATCTGCGCCCTGCCGGTATTCTTCGACCTTTAAGAGCGTATCGAAAATCTGCTTGCGCTGAGCGGGGGGTAGCCTGAAGGCCGCGGTCAGCGTCCCTTGAGGAACTCCGATGGCCTCCCTAAACAGGGCACCAAGGTCGGTCCCCGGTTCCACTCCGAGATGCTGCCAGAGAAAACGGAGTACTTCCTCTTTTTTGTTAGCGATTTTTTTTCCAAGAATGGGATCAAGGGCGTGATAGGCCGCAGCCGTGTCACGAACGACTATGTATTCGCGTTCATCGAGACTGCTGATGAAAGAAACTTTGACCGTACCTTTCGAGGCACCCCGAGATACGAAATCATCCTTCTTGTAATCAAGGACGTCGAAGAGCGTGTAGGCGACGGCCTCGAGAATGGACGTCTTCCCCGCGCCATTCTCTCCAACTATCGCAGTAGTCCCCGGACCGAACTCGAACCGAGCTTTGCGATGCGACTTGATGTTTTCGAGTTCAACGCTCTTTATGTACATCTGTGGATAAAGACAGTGAGGAATCGTTTCGGAGACTCAAGTGTCGATGATCGATTCTAATTCAATCCCAAGACGGTCAAAAAAACTCTGGATTTACGGGCGCGGAAAATGTTATCTAGATACCCCGCTTTCCTTTTCCGAGCATTCAGGTCGGTCAAGGACGGCGACTCCCATTAGGGGCAATGATCTGCGGTCCAACCGCCTTTTCCTTCATCGAACAGGCTCGGGCCAACTTCAAGGGGGCTCCATAAATTCAGCCCTGACACCGGCTGCTTTCGCTAAACTCGCTATTTAATCGACTTAATAGCGTTTTATGGGGATTTTCACCTCCGATTCAACCTCTCTCTGGTAATTTTTTTTGTTTCAATGATGAAACAGTATTGCACAGAAGCATCTGTTTTGTGCTATGGTGTTTCACAGATGAAACGCAACAACCAAAGTTAAGGAGATAAATATGGCTGGAGAAGCAGTAAAAATGGCAACAGAAACGAAAGGCAAGGCGATTGAATCGGCCCTGTCACAGATTGAAAAGAAGTTTGGAAAGGGCTCTATCATGCGCCTCGGAGAGAGGCCGGCCGAAGAAATCGGCGCCATTTCCACCAACTGCCTGAGCCTCGATGCGGCAATCGGCATCGGAGGATTCCCGCGTGGAAGAATCGTCGAGGTCTACGGGCCGGAAAGTTCGGGAAAGACGACTTTGGCGTTGCAGGTTGTGGCGCAGGCACAGAAGACCGGTGGCGTTGCGGCGTACATCGATGCCGAGCATGCACTCGATCCCGACTACGCGGGAAAACTCGGTGTGAACATCGATGACCTTCTGATATCACAGCCGGATTCGGGTGAACAGGCCCTTGAGATCGCCGAGACCCTGGTCCGTTCGGGAAGCGTCGACGTTATCGTCGTCGATTCGGTGGCCGCCCTCGTGCCGCGTGCCGAACTCGACGGAGAGATGGGTGATTCCCTTCCGGGACTTCAGGCGCGCCTCATGTCACAGGCCCTGAGAAAGCTGACTGCAATCGTCGCCCACAGCAACACGTGCTTTATATTCATCAACCAACTGCGAGAGAAGATTGGCGTGTTCTTTGGCTCGCCGGAAACAACGACCGGCGGAAAGGCGCTCAAGTTTTATGCGAGCGTGAGACTAGATATCAGGCGCATAGGTGCAATCAAGGAAGGTGACCAGCACATCGGTAACCGCACCAAGGTCAAAGTCGTCAAAAACAAGGTGGCACCTCCATTCCAGGAATGTGAGTTCGACATCATGTACGGTGAGGGCATCTCTCGCGAGGGTGACCTGCTGGATTTAGCGGTCAACCACAACATTGTCGAAAAGAGCGGCGCATGGTTCTCATTCGCCGGAGATCGACTGGGCCAAGGACGTGAGAACGTCAAGACCCTACTTAAGGATAACGTAGAGACCTTCGAAAGAATCGAGCATGCCGTCAAGGTCAAACTCGGGTTCGTCGAAGATGTGAAGGCAGAGGTGTAGAGCGAGCAAAGGGCGGTAAAGTGAGAGGCGACCGAATGGTCGCCTCTTTTTTATTGAAACATCGTTTTTTATTTGATTTGACAAGGTTTCGGGGCATCCTTAAACTCTTTCTTTTGCCGATATCCCCGTTATGGTGGCTATCTGCGGCCAGGTAGCTCAGTTGGTAGAGCAGCGGACTGAAAATCCGCGTGTCGGCGGTTCGATTCCGTCCCTGGCCACCACCCATCCCCTACAAAAACAATCTGCCAATCCTGAGTTTCGTGAACTCGAAATTGTGGCAGAGTGCGTTCCGATATACCATCCTCTAGACTGTCGTATTCCGCATCGAACATCGACATCTCTGAGACCTGCGAAATTAGAAAATAATCCGTATGAAATCATCTGCACTCGCATTCATTCTCCTGCTAATCTGCTTAAGTGTTATCTCTGTTGGCGCCCAAGCCAACTTGATCGTAAATGGTAGTTTCGAAACCGGAAACTTCTCAGGTTGGACCGCACAGAACATGCCTAACCCTTTGGCACCTTGGTCGATAGAATCTGGCGACACAACCCATCAGGCCCAGCGCGGGACAAAAGTGGCGACCCACGGATTCGATGGCGGCGGGCCGGGAAGCTTCGTTCTTTATCAAACAGTCACAATGCCATCCACGATAGGTGCAAACGAGATACTGGAACTTCGCTGGAGAGATCGGGTCCAATGGAATATGGCGATGTACAGTGCAACATTGGACCGATATGCCAAGGTGGAGATCCAAGATTCAAGTGGCAATTTCATTGACGAAATCTGGCGTTTCACCGCCAAGGCGACCACCGATGGTGATTCTGGCTGGAACCTCCACAGCGTCGGACTAAACAAATACGCAGGGCAGACTGTTAGAATCGCGTTTGTCAGCTACATTCCTGAAAATTTAACGGGTCCAGCAATATAC
>CAXRBW010000140.1:0-4071 GCA_964228775.1 Pyrinomonadaceae bacterium
CCGAACCTTGATGGCCTCGATTCTTTTGATCACTGGCCTCCAAGTGTCACCTGAACGATATTCGCCCTTGTCGTTGAATTCTTCGCGATAGAGGTCCTGCACGTCCGGGCCGACATTTGTTGCACCCCACGCGATTTGGGAGTTGTGCCCAAGCACCACGCCAGGCACTCCAGGGAAAGTGACTCCGGCGACGCGCATTCCCGGTGACACGAGGTGGACCAGGTGCCAGATTCCCGGGGCTTGCGGTGCCAGGTGAGGGTCATTTGCAAGCATCGGTAAGCCGTCCGCGGTCAGTTTCCCGGAAATGACCCAGTTGTTACTCGCGGCGAGGTCTTCGGCGTAGAGTCCGACGCGCTCAAGCGAGGTCTTTCGAACCGCCGTATCATTCGCGGCAACCATCGTCAGCGAGTCGAGCTCGATTTGCGAGAGCGTCCGCACACCGGGTTTCGTTTCATCCTTGCGGTCCGAACCGAAAAGTATGACATCCCAATCAGTCACCTTATTGAGCAGATCCTTCTGTTTCGATTCGGGCAGCTTTGCAATTCCCTCGCGCGCAACATCGAACTGCCAGGTTGTACTAAGTGCATCAGAAAGAATCTTTCCCACGACGATGGTATCGGTCGGCATCCAGTGCCTTGGACGAATTTTCAGCACCTTGAATTCAGAGGGCAGCTCTTCATCGGCCATACTGTCGATGACATCATTGACGCCGCACGCGTAGGCTTCGAGCGCTAAACGCAAACGGGAGTCGAGAAGCGGTAAAGATTGTTCGGCGATTTGCGAGAATCCGAACCGCCTCCAGCGCTTGTCTTCCTCGAGGGCGAGCTTTCCGAAAAGCTCAGATACCTGGCCGCGCGCGACGCGCCGCAGAAGCTCCATCTGCCACAACCGGTCCTCCGCGGTTTCCCGCCCCTGGAGGTAATAGAGATCGCGGTCGTTGGCGGCTTCGATGTACGGGATCCCCCTTCCATCGCGACGCACGGTGGCATTTGCTGAAAGCTCACATTTGGCTTGACCCGCGCTTGTGGCGGGAAAACCTATTGCAAAAAGAATTACTGCGATTATCGGAATGATTCGTTTCATAAATTCTTTTCTTGATGGGTAACGCGTGGTTGTCATGGATTCATGACAACCAATCGCAGATCAGTCATCTCTTCCATCGCGTAACGGACACCTTCTCTCCCATATCCAGAGTCCTTGGTGCCGCCGTACGGCATGTTGTCGACCCTGAAGGTCGGCGCATCATTGACGATGACTCCTCCGAACTCGAGATTATCGACTGCGTATTGAACCTTGCGAAGATCGCTCGAGAAAACGCCGGCCTGCAATCCAAATCTTGTTGAGTTCGCACTCGAAACTGCATCTTCGAAGCTTTCAAACTCTTCAATCGAGCAAATAGGCGCGAAAACTTCTTCTGAAATGACGCGCATTTCAGGTGCGGTGCCAGTCAGAACCGTCGGACTAAGCACTCCGCCCTCGCGATGATTACCGCAAAGTGCAGCCGCACCGTTCGAGACGGCTTCGCCGACCCAAGAATGAGCGCGCTCCGCGGCGGCAACATCTATCATATGCGCGATCTGCGTTCTCTCATCGGTCGGTGCTCCGACCACGAGTTTCTCGGCGCCTTCGACGAATCTGTCCCTGAACTCAGCAAAGCTCGAGGGAGCGACATAGATTCGTTGCACTGAAATACAAACCTGTCCCGAGTAAACAAACGCACCCGTCAGACATTTTTCGACAGCTCGCGGTACATCCGCGGTTTCATCAACTATCACCGGAGCACTTCCACCGAGTTCGAGTGCGACCGATTTTTTTGGAGCCCGGCGTTTGATATCCCACCCAACTGCCGCGCTGCCGGTAAACGAGACGAATGCCACTCTTTCATCAGAGAGAACCGCATCGATGTTTGCGACAGAGGTTGGCACAATCTGCAACGCCCTTTGAGGGAGACCACTTTCGAGAAATATCTCGCCAAGCATCAGCGCCGTGAGCGGCGTTCGCGGACTCGGCTTGATTATCACCGGACAGCCCGAAGCGAGCGCGGGCGCGACCTTATGCGCCGCGAGATTGAGTGGGTAATTGAATGGCGTGATTCCGTAGACAACGCCCTTCGGTATACGTTTTGTGTATGCGAACTTCCCCTTCCCCGCAGCCTGGGTGTCGACCGGGACTATTTCACCTGCGAAGCGCTCAGCCTCTCCTGCGGCGCACCGGAAAGTCGCGATCGCACGGTCAACCTCTGCGCGGCACAGCGTGATGGGTTTTGAGGCCTCAAGACAAATCGTCTCGGCGAGTTCTTTCTTTCTCGCCTCGATCCCGTCTGCAATCTTCAATATTCCTTTTGATAACTGGAATCTTGCGAGACGAGCGAGGTCTCGCTGCGCCGCGGCTGCAGCGGCGATTGCATCCTGATTCTGCGCGCCATTCGCCGAGGTGACCTCAGCGAGAATCTCCCCCGAATGCGGTGCCCGCACCTCAAAGGTCTCCTCACCATCGACCCAAGAGCCGCCGAGGAGCATCTTCTTTAATTGAGCCATACCACCTATTATGCCCTCATTTCGTGGAAATCAAACGCTGAACAGGTTATTCTCGTCGGAGCCTTTTTTCTTTCACCATGGTCCCTGCAATTCCCCCATTTTCATGCAGACTCTGCGGTTCCCGCGAGCATCACCCTGCCGTCAGGAAGGATTCCAAGTCGGGCGAGGCACTTACTATTTCGAGATGCCTCGTGTGCTCGCTCGTTCAGCAGACAGCGATGCCGACAGATGAAGAACTTCGAATCTACTACTCGCACAACTACAGAACGGATTACAAAAAGACTTACGAGCCGCTACCGAAACATGTCAGACGTGCGGGGCTCACGGCAATCGACCGGTTGCGGTTCCTATCTGCCCATCTTCCCACGCCGAGGCCTAGAACTTTGCTCGACATTGGGGCGGGCGGCGGGGAGTTCGTTTACATGGCGGAGAGGGCTGGTTTTGATGCAAGGGGGATCGAGCCCAACGAAGGCTACTCCTCATTTGCAAAGAGCGAATACGGCGTCGATATTTCAACGATGGGTCTCTCTGACCTCCCGAGAGACTCAGCCGATCTCGTGACCATGTTCCATGTCTTCGAACATCTGGCGCATCCCCAATCTGCAATCGAACGGATTGCCGATGTCCTCTCGCCCGGAGGCCACCTGATGATCGAGGTGCCGAACATTCTGCAGAAAGATGCTTCTCCGCACAACATCTACTTCAAGGCGCATCTCTTTTATTTCTCTCGCCACACGCTGACTGCAGCGGCGAGCAGATGGTTTGAGCCAGTCGCAGTCGAGGACGCTGGAAATCTCAAAGTTTTATTTCGCCGCCGTGATGTTGCAGTTGAGATCGCTCTGCCCGCGCCCGACGCCATAGCTGATACAGAAAGAAGGTTAAGCGCGAAAGGCTGGACCGAATAGCTCCCTCAAGGCGGCGGCCTCATCAAGCCCTTCTTGAAGCTGAGGAATGCCGTGGCCGAATCAAGGCTCAGCGGAAAACGGGCAAAGACGATTCTCGATGGTATTTTTGAATCGGGCGGCCTTCCCCTTTCGTGAAGGGCCGCAGTGTGGTTTAAACTTCTCAGATATTTTTGGAGATTTAATCAATGACATTCAAGAACAAACTTTTCTCACTCAAAGTCGCGGTCATCCTTTCAGCGCTCACGGTCTTCGCGATTGCGTGCGCCGGAACGAAAGAGCCGGCCGAGATGCCAGGCACTTCCCCGATCGTTGCCGACAACGCTGCGCCAATTGATGAGCTCGACTCCGCCCGCAAGATTTACGCCAATGAGTGCATCAAGTGCCACAAGGAAACGGGCACCGGCGGCCTCGTTGACGATGAGGGCAAGCGCATTAAGGTCCCTGACCTGACCAGCGAGAAAAAGGCGAAGCTATCGGATGAGGACTACATTGATGCCATTGAGAATGGATACCCAGAGGACGGCATGCCCGCCTTCAAGGACAAACTCACCAAGGAACAGATCGATTCACTGATTGCGATGATCAGAAAGGATTTTCAGAAGAAGTAGAAAGCATTAGAAACATTTGCA